>DASRYX010000408.1:0-5916 GCA_035686985.1 Planctomycetaceae bacterium
CGTCTGCATCTGCACACCCAGCGGCGTTCACATGGACCCGGCCGTGCAGGCTGCGAACGCCGGGAAGCATGTCGTCGTCGAAAAGCCGATGGAAATCACGCTCAAGCGGTGTGATGCGATTCTCAATGCGTGCAAGAAGAACGGCGTGCAGCTCTGCCCGATCTTCCCGTCACGCTTCAGCCCGGCGAATCTCGCATTGAAAGACGCCATCGAAGACGGCCGCTTCGGCAAGCTCACGCTCGGTGACACCTATGTGAAGTGGTGGCGCACGCAGCAGTATTACGATCAGGGCGGCTGGCGTGGCACGTGGGCGCTCGACGGCGGCGGCGCGTACATGAACCAGGCGATTCACAATGTCGACCTGCTGTACTGGTTCATGGGCGATGTCGCCGAGATCAGCGGCTGCACGGCGACGTTGGCGCATGAGCGGATTGAAGTCGAAGACGTTGGCGTCGCTGCGGTGAAGTTCAAGAACGGTGCGCTCGGCGTGATCGAAGCGACCACGTCGGCATGGCCCGGCTTGCTCAAGAAGACTGAGATCCACGGCACTGAAGGCTCGGTGATCGTCGAACAGGACGACATTCTGATGTGGCAGTTCGCCAAGACGAAGGTGAAAGACAGGTCGATCCTGGAAAAATTCGCCCGCAAGGTCGGCGGCACCGGCGGCGCGAGCGATCCGAAGGCGATTTCCTACGTCGGGCACATGGAACAACTGAAAGACTTCGCGAAGGCCATTCAAACCGGCAACAAGCCGAAAGTCACCGGCGACGAAGGCCGCAAATCGGTCGAGATTATCCTCGCGATTTACCAGTCGCAGTGGACCGGCAAGCGCGCCGTGCTGCCGCTGCCAAAGGATCCGAAACGCCCGGCATAAACTTCGAGAGGGCGCACGATGGACATTGCTCTCGGTTTGATCATTGGTATCGGGCTCAGCGCCGCATGTGGATTTCGCTTGTTTGTGCCATTCCTGGTGATGGGGCTCGCCCATCGCGCCGGGCAACTTCCACTTGCGGACGGCTTTGCATGGATTGGAACCATGCCGGCTATTGCCGCCTTTACCACCGCCACAGTGTTGGAAATCCTCGCCTATTACATTCCGTGGGTAGATAACCTGCTTGATACGATCACGACGCCTTCTGCGGCTGTCGCGGGGACATTCCTTGCCGCCTCACAACTTGGTGAAGCATCGCCGCTCATGCAATGGTCTCTGGCAGCCATTGCTGGTGGTGGAACTAGTCTGACGGTTCAAGGCGGAACAGCCGCTGTTCGAGTTGTTTCTACAGGCACCACGGGTGGGGCAGGCAATTTCCTCGTCGCGACTCTGGAATGGACAATGGCTGTTTTTCTGGCCATTCTTGCTGTCGTGCTTCCTTTGCTTTGCCTCCTCGTCATCTCAGCCGTGTTATGGAAAATGATCGCGTTGATGAAATCGCGAAAACAAAACGTGACTATGGTCGAAGTATAAAAAACAAACCGGACACAGGAGCAATCGACTTTTGTCGATCGTTCCCACGTCCGGTTCGTCCCCCCCTCGGGGAAGTGATTGAAACCGGCCGACCGTTCTACACAGTGGCGCGACCGGGATTCTCACACTCGTCTTGAATCCGCCCAGCCCCGATTATGGGTTCGTGGTCGGGGTGGGCGTGGGATCCGGCAGCGTCGGGGTCGTCTTCGCCGGATCGTTGGCTTCGATGGCGTCGGCCTTGCGTTCGCCCGCGTCCTCAATCGCGTCCGCTTTGCGTTCACCGGCGTTTTCGGTGCCCTTGGCGGCGTCGCGAAGAGCGTCCGCCTTGTTGTCCGTCTGGTTACGCACGGCATCCGCCGTATTGTTCGCGTTTTTACGAACCTGATCGGCCTGTTTCTGGGCCGGTGTTTGTTCACAGCCAGTCGCAAGAACCGCCGTCAAAGCCAGAGCGGCCAAAGCTTGCCATTGTCGAATGATCATTCCACGTTCCTTTATGTATGCAGATATTTCGCAGGGTACAACCGTCACCATTTCCTCATGGCTTCAAAGAGGTCCTCCTGAGTAAGGAAACTGTGGAGCAGGCGGCATGCCAAGTCGGCGATTCTTAGAATTCCGCCATGAAAGGTGATGACCGCAGTCTGGAAACGAACGCTGCGCGATCAGCCCGATCGGTGGCCGCTCAGTTTTCTGTCGTGATACGGCGCAGCTCGGAGGAACAGTCCTCCATCGTGTTGCACGCCGCCGGTCGCGCGACTTACGCTATGGGAGAATTTCGCTCCTCCCTCAAAAGGTCGACTATGTCACCGGAAAGCCGAATCGCCGAGTTGCAACTCGTCCTGCCTTCAGCACCCAAACCCGGCGGCGTGTATGCCCCCGTCGTGATTGTCGATCGGCTGGTGTTCGTTTCCGGCCACGGACCCTTGCGGCCCGACGGCAGCATGATGACCGGCCGCGTGCCCGATCAGGTGTCCGAAGCCGATGCGCACCTCGTTGCGCGGCAGGTCGGCCTCACGATGCTGGCGACCTTACGGCGCGAGCTCGGCAGCCTTGATCGCATTGAACGCGTTGTCAAAGTGCTGGGGATGGTCTACGCCACCTCCGAATTCGATCATCACCCGGCGGTGATCAACGGATTCAGCAACCTTATGGTGGAACTGTGGGGCGAAACCAACGGTCGCGGCGCCCGCAGTGCCGTTGGCATGGGTTCGCTGCCCGGTAACATCACCGTGGAAGTCGAAGCGATGTTCCTGTTGAAAGAATGACATCTGTTTTTGTGAGCGGCTCGGCGCTAGCCGCCGGTGAATTGTCTCTTTAGTTGAGAACAACACAAAAGACACCGGCGGCGAGCGCCGTGCCGCTCACGAGCTTAGATCCGAGACAGCCATGCTCAACCGCCGCTTCATCCTGTTTACGACCGCGGTCCTCTTTTCCGCGATGGCAGTTGTCGCCGCCGAGCCCGGCATCACGCGGCTGGGCAAAGCACCGCCGGAAGAATTTTTCGCAGGCATTGGCAAGCCGTATTATCTGCTTGGCCAACAGCCGCCGGGGACGCCCGGCAAGCCGAAGGTCAACCAGGCTTACGTCTGGGGAATGACCAGGGCGGGCGATGACATCTGGTTCGGCACGGCGGCGAATCCCGTCAGCCTGGTCGTCGGCGGCATCCTCGGGTTCGCCGTCCCGCGCGAGAGCGAATTCCAGGTCAGCGAGTTCTGGAAGAGCCAGTATCCCGGGATCAGCCCGTTGCTGAAGACCTATCTCGGCGACTGGCGACCGCCGCGAATCTACCGGTATCAACCTGCCGGTGGCGTGCAGGATGTCACTCCGAGCGACCCGCTGCTGTCGAACACGCTCGGCCTGCGCTCGGCGGGCGCGAATGATGAGATTGTGCTGATCGCCGGGCCGGCGTTGATTCAGCTCGGCATCAACGTGTTCGCGTTCGACGCGCAAACCGGCGCATACCTTGGCTCGAAGTCCTTCCTTGAATTCAGCGACATCCGCAAATGGGTGACCGTCGATGGCGTCCTTTACACCGGGACACTCGACACCTGGACGCAGACCGGCGCCGGTTCAGTGATCCGCTGGAAAGGGACGAAAACCAATCCGTTTCAGTACGAGATTGTGGGCCGCACTGACAATGAAGTCGCAACGCTGGTGGCCCATGAAGGCCGGATGTACGCCTTCACCTGGGCCGCGGTGAGTTCCTTCTGGACGCGATTGAACGGCGCGAAATCGACGCATCAACCGGCGATCTGGATGAGCCCGCCGCTGCCGGAAGGCGGGCTTACGGCGATGCATCAGTTTCAGTGGAAGAACGTGTGGACCATTGACCGTTATGATCCCGACCCGGTCATCGCCTCATCGCTCTGGATGGGGGCCGCGGAATCGTTTGATGGGCATCTCGTGTGGTGCACGATCCAGATTCCCGGTGTCGGCGCGCTCGCGTGGCTCGACGAATACGGGTTCCCGGAGTCGCCGCTGCTGCTCGTAGAATCCTTCGACAAAAGTTCGCGCACCGCACCCGTCTTTCGCGGCAAGCTCGTGAACGGTCAGTTACAGGTCGACGTGCTGTATGGCGACGCGACGTTGCCGAAGTACGTGCCATCCGGTGCGGGTCGAGGGTCGTGGATCAACACGCCCAACAAGACGGGCACGCCGCTGCACGGACCCGCGGGCTTTGGACAACCGCTGAATGCCTACATCTGGTCGATGGAAGTCCACGCCGGAAAACTGTACGTCGGGACGTTCGACAGATCGTTCCTGCGCTACGGCAACGATTACGTCAAAGGGTTGCCCGTGCCGAATGATCTCGGGGCTGACCTTGTTCAGTTCACGTCGACATCGACACCCGCGAAAGCCGTCTCGCTGACGGGTCTCGGCAATGTGACGAACAACGGTGTGCGAACAATGGTGAGCCATCCCGACGGCTTGTTCTGCGGGACCGCGACGAGCGCGAATCTGCTCGCCGATCCCAACGACACTCTGCCGGAAGGGGGCTGGGAGTTCCTCAAAGTGAACCCCGCGCAGATTCAGCTCTCACCACTGCGAACCGTGACGGCTTCCCCGATGACAGCCACCGAGGTTCAACGCGCCTGGCAGCAGATCGAGACCACGCCACCATAGCGCCGGGTGGCGGGGGCGCACCGCGCAGCGGAAGCCCCCGGAGGGACAGCGTGTGGGTCGCGGTGGGCGATCACATCATCATCACCAGCCCTTCGGCGGTGTTGAGCATGCGGTAGACCGCGAGGACTTGTTCCGCCGATTCAACCCACGGTTCGATTGTGACCGAAACGTGCCGGCCTTTCGGCGTCGCGCGGAATTCGAACGGCGCATCGAAGTCCTGCTCGAGTTCCGTGCGCACCATGGCGATGACGCGCTCGACGAAATCGGCTTCGTTGGTCCCAATCACTTTGAACGTATATTTGCCCGGAAAAGAGTGCATTTTTTCCAGGAGTTCACGGGCGGGCAAGCCGTCCATTATCAAGTCCTCCGGATGACACCGGTTAATCGCCGTGTTTTTCTCGCAACCGCGGTGACAGGCGCAACATCGCCTGCACGCGCTCAAATTCGTTGATCCAGTCCTGAATGACACCCGCGAGGGTTGTCGTGTTCGGCCCGACGAGTCCCGTCGGACACGCGGCGCCGTCCAGCGACGCCGTCAGCTCGCGGTATTTCGTGATCGTGCGATCGCCCAGCACACTGCAGAACGCTCCTTCTTCGGACAGGAAGATCACCGTCGGCACACGCCGTCCGCCACAGATCCGGATCGCATCCGCCATTTCCAGGTTCGAATCCCGGTCGAAATAGCGGATCTCGATCAGCGGATTCGTCGCCGCGATATGGTCAAAGATCGGGCATTGCTGGACACAGTCGCCGCACCACGTGCCCGCGATGATCGGCACAATCATCTGCCGCCGAAAACTCTTGAGCAGTGAGACCTGTTCCGCGGTAAGTTTCACTTGGGCATGCACGGCGTCCCACCGCCGGCGTTGCTCTTCCGTTGCATACTTTGCCAGGAAATCGGAGTAGCTCAACCCGTCCGGCCAGCGTTGAAAAAAGTCGACCATCGATCACTCCGTTGACGTTTACCACCCGCGTTCTTCACCTCTTCGATTCTGACATGCCGCCCAAAGAATCGCCACTGGCGATTTCCCACTGCAACAGTCCGTTCCCCTCTCCCTGAGGGAGAGGGTTAGGGTGAGGGGGCTGCCTTTCATCGACCGCGTGGCCTATTGCGAGTCCTCCGATCACTCACCCCCTCACCCCGGCCCTCTCCCTCGAGGGAGAGGGAGCAGGAACGGAAGACGCGTGACAGCGGGCGGGGAATTTGCCATCGTGATAACGTCCCGTCACCGACGTCGCTCCCGGATCGCTGCTGATGTTTCCTCGACTGCGCCGCAAAGCCGCCGAAGCCGAATCACAGCCCCCTCCGCTCGCGGTCCGGGTCGATAACC
>DASRYX010000409.1:0-3927 GCA_035686985.1 Planctomycetaceae bacterium
ATGCGGTATTCACGCCTTTGTGGAGCCCCGGCCGTGCGGAAAAATTCGCCGCGGTCGGCATCATCGATATGGACGGCGACGGCAAGAGCGATCGCGATCTGTTCCACGCCGAAATGGCGGTCCGCGGGGCCGACATCGCCACCGAAGTGACCGACAAGGGCGAACGCGTTCCGCCGGATGCCAGGATCGATGAATCGTACAAGTTCCTGATCCTCGGCAAGATTCCCGATCCAAACGATGCGATCACGCCGGAAGAGAAATCGATCGCCACGGCCATCATGTCGCATCACAAGGAAATGCGGGACGAGGCCCGGCTGCACGGGATCCGCGTAGTGAATGTCAGCGAGTTCATGGACTACATCGGATACAAGCCGAAACAACGGTTGTTCCGTCCGGGCGAAGATCGTCCCTTCACGCTGAAGGCCGGTGCCGCCAGCACGGGAGTTAATGAATCGCTCGGAGATCGCGCGTCGTCCGGCCAGACGGGCGGCAACTACAGCCGCAACAAGTCGCTGCCGGCTCCCACCGCCGCCGGTCAGAACAGCAAGCTCTTCGGCCGCGGCCAGTAGCCGTATTGGATAGCACGCAATAAGAAGCCCAGCCATTGTCGTGGCTGGGTCTTTTCGTTTTCCTACCCGAGCATGCCCCAATAGGCATTCGCTTCCGGCGACATGGATTCGCGGAAGGTTTCGACAATCACCCGCCGGGCAGCATCGAGATCGGCGAGCCACTCTCCTTCCGCATTGAAGCGGCAATTGGCCCGGCAGCTCAATTCCAGCCAGATGGCGTCGTCCTCATCCGATGACGTGTTCGACGGAACGAGCGTGACCACACAGCTCATTAACCCCGGCGGATTTTCCAACCGGTACTCCCAGACGTGCTTGAAGCCTTGCAGCTGGCCGCTCAACGGCGTGGGCTTCACCGCGGTTAACAGTCGGCAAAACCGCAAATCGTCCAGTTGATGCCAGACGGTGCCGCGGGGGAAACGGTTGCGATACGCAATCTGCCAGCGTGACGGAACCGGATCGCCCTCCCCGGCGGCATGTCCCCAGGCATCGAACGCCGACAGAAATGCATCCCGCAGCGTTTCATAGTGCGGGTAAGTTTCTCCGGTGCGGCCGTCCCAGACGAGATCCAGACCATTCGGCCGGGCGTTAAGCCGCTGGTCGCCAAGAACGCTGCGATAGGAAAGCGAGTCGCCGGATGACGTCCTCATCCAGACCGGACCGAGATGTTCCGCAAGTCGCTCGGAATTGACCGTCAGCGGCGTCGCGACATCAACGGCGAGCAGCACCTCCGTGAGGGGCGGATGGGCGTACGAGGGCAACGTGGTCTGCCCCAGGGTGGCTCGGGGAAGGTCGCGCGACATGACTCATCATTCCGCTGAGAGGAGCGCGAGCAAGGCTTCTGGACACCGGCAGCTTAGCGTTCCGTAGAGTCTCGATCCAGTTGCTGTCGCGAACGCTCCGCCAGCGCCGCCTGTTGACGCTTCCAGTTTTCTTCATCGAAATCGACGGCGTTGGTGTCGAAGATGCTGTCCATCGCCAGCCACCACGCACGGGCATACCGGAACATCACCAGCGGCACCACCACGCAATACAGCAGTAAAGGGACGGCGAGCACCGTATTGGAAATATCCAGACCGAAATGCAGACCCATGTACAACGCCATGAGGGTGAGCGTCGTGAAGCCGTAGTTCAGATAGGTCGATCCGAGGAAGAACCCCGGCTCGCGTTCAAACACAAACCCGCAATGGTCGCAGTGATGGTGCATCGAGATCCAGCCGCGAAACAACGGCCCTTCGCCACAGCGGGGGCAACGAAGTCGCAGCGCTCGAGACTGCGCCTGGGCATACGTCGGATGGGACATCGAAAGCGGTTTTCCAGTTCGTTCAGCGACGCAGCGCGAACACCTCGGTATCAGGAAGGCCGGTCCGGCTGCGATTCGGGTCTTCAAACAGTATAACGGTTGCCGTGGAACTCTGTCGCAGGTGGGGGCTGAATCGATGAGCGTGCTGGACCGATTTCGACTCGATGGCCGACGGGCTTTGATCACCGGGGGAAGCCGCGGGCTGGGGCGTGAGATGGCGCTCGCCCTCGCTGATGCCGGAGCCGATGTCACGCTGGTGGGGCGTGATGTCGAATCGCTCGAATCGACCGGTGCGGAGATTCGTGAGCGCGGTCGGACAGCGTCGCTCCTCATCGGCGATGTGGGACAACCCGACGAATGCGAGCGAGTCTGCCAAGAGGCGTTGTCCCAGTACGGACCGTTCGACATTCTGATCAACAACGTCGGCGGTCGCCGGATCAACGTGCCCATTGCGGAACAGACGCTGGAGCAATGGCGCGAGATTCTGGACCTCAATCTCACCAGCACGTTTCTCTGCATGAAGCACATCGGGGGCGCAATGCTCGCCGCCGGCAAAGGGGGGCGGGTGATCAACATCGCGTCCATTTCAGGACTCATCGCCAACCGTGGGATCGGTGGCCGCAGTTACGAAACCGCAAAAGCCGCCGTGATCCAGTTGACCCGTGCCGCCGCCGCGGACTGGGCGCCGCAACGGGTCACGGTCAACGCGATTTGTCCCGGCGGCTTCATGACGGCCCCGAATGTCCGCTGGTCGCAAGAGCATCCGGATGTGATCCGCCAGTTCCGCGAACAGATTCCGATGGGCGATCTCGGCCCGCCGGAGGATCTCGGGCCCTTGGCGGTCTATCTGGCGAGCGACGCCGCCCGTTATGTCACCGGTGCGGCTTTTGTCATCGACGGCGGTTACACCGTCTGGTAAACCCCAGAAGCCCAGCCATCGCATTGCTGGGTCTTACTGAAAAGCACGACATGCACCACAAGAAAGTTTTCCGGCGGCAGTCGCCCCATCCTCGACGCGGCAGCTTCACCGATGCCGTCGCCGTCGGTGCGTGTCTGCTTTGCTTGGTCGCGATCATCCCCGTCGCGATCATGTATGCCCGAGAATCGGCCCGGGAGCAGCGCCGGACACAAGCGTTGCATCACATCGGCACCGCCGTGCAGACGTACCATCAGACATGGAATGCATTTCCGCCGGGTGCGGGGAAACGGAAGTGAGCGGAAATGAAAAGACCCAGCCATGCGTTGGCTGGGCTTCTCAGATTGCGATGTGATGACAGCGATCGTCGGAATTATTTGAGTTTTGGGACCGGCATGAGCTGCGGTTGCGGGTCGAAGACCCACGTCTGCGTCCCACCGTTGGGATTGTTGCGGCTCGGCGGGATGTCGACCATCACCATTTCCCCGACCACCGTGTCGCGATTGGAAACGTTGTCCCGCTTCTGCTTCGCACAGAAGTGCTGCGTCAGCTCACGAATTCGGGGATCGTTGGGGTTATCGAAGCCGCCGACCGTGACCAGCGATTGGTAACGGTCGTGGTAGGCGTACGCCTCATAGCGCTTGCCATCGATGCCGTCCCGCAGGAGTTTCGCCAGTTGTTCGGCGTCTTCGCCCGCGCGATTGAGATTGTACTTCGACCGGTCTTTCATCCCCTCATCGATCGCGGCGGAGAACTTGCTTTCATCCCCAGCGAACTTGCTACCGGCGATAGGAGTGACCTTCTTACCGGAAAACGTCGCGACCACCAGCGTGAATTTTTTCTTGTTGCTGAAGAGCGAGAACTTGCTCGACTGGTTGAGTTCCAGAACCATCGGGTCGGGCTTGTTCGCGGCGAGATCTTCCGACTTCACCATGGGGTTCACAGTCAGGAACGCGCCGGAGAGCGGACCGTTGCGTCCGGGAGTTTTCCGGTAGATCGCACCCGACTTCTCGTCCTTCATGAACTTCGGGTGATATGCCTTGATGTACTTCAACGTCTGCTGGGCCGTCTTGTCGTCGATCGACGGATAGTTGCCGGCAATCACCGAAATCATGTCGCGCTGGGCGGCATAGATCCGATCG
>DASRYX010000410.1:0-1931 GCA_035686985.1 Planctomycetaceae bacterium
GATCGAGCGAACCCATGTTCGGCTGACACAGCATCGGCTGAAACGCCGGTTCCTGATCGCCACTGGGCATGTTCTTCGGCCAGAAGACGGCGAGCTGAATCACGGCGAGCAATCGCATCAAGGTCGAAGCGGCATACACCCAGTGATACGCTTCCGCGGACACCGCGCCGGTTTGCAGGATCACCGCTCCAATCGCCGAGCCGATCAGGATCGCCCCGGAATTCGCCACGTTATAGAGCGTCAGGACACTCGTCCGTTCCCGTTCGGAAATGGTCTCGAAGAACAGCAGGACCAGCGCGAGTTCGTACGCCCCCCACGCGGCTCCGGCGACGAGCTGCAGCGCGAGCAGCCAGCCATAATTCGAGCTGACATTCCAGCCCCCGGCGAGAGGAATCAAGCCGATCGCGCCGACCCACAACAATCGTTGAGCCCCAAACCGATGCGCGAACTTTCCCCACAAAGGAAGGACCAGAAACTTCGCGACGAACGACGCCCCGAGCAGCGCGGCGTACTCCGAATACGAGAACTGCAGCACCTTCAGAATGTACGGATTGAAAAACGGCCCGGCGACGAACACGCCGCACTGCATCGCCACCGCGAAGAGTAACAACCGCCCGGTTGTTCCGGTTGAAGCTCGACTCCACGTCTCGCGCCACGACAACCAGCGTAACCCCGCGGGGATCGGTGCGGGTTCACTTTGAGTCACCAGGCACAGCGTCGATAAACCCCGACAGACCGCCGCGACCGCGAAGAGACCCGCAAAGATTATTGCCTGCGTGTCACTGGCCGAACGCCGGCCGTATTCCAGCGCAAAACCGCCGATCAGAAATCCGGCGAGAGTCGCCATCTGCTGTAGTCGCGCTCGTCGGGCAAAGAAATGCGTGCGGATCGAGCGCGGGATCAACGTTCCCTGCCAGGTGTTCCACGCCGGGCCAGTGGCCAGTCCGGAACCCCAGTAGACGGCCGCCACCATCATCGCGGCGACCGGCGACATTGCTCCCAGGAGCGACGCGGTGATGAGGGGGAGAAAACACACGCCCTGCAGGCCCGCACACACACTCACCCATTTCCGGTGCGAGCCGAGTGTCCGCACGGCCCACGGCGAGACGAGTTGCAGCAGGCTGCCGAGCATCAGCGGGACAGTGGTGATCAGACCGGCGAAGACCTCGCCCATGCCGATGAAAAGCATGAACGCCGGAACGTAGGTCTCGCCGATGCCGACCATCATGCCGAACGCGGTGCCATCACCGACGCTCAAGGCCAGGTCGCGGCGCAGGGGCTTGGAATCGGTCACTTCCGGCAGCGGAGCCACCGGGCGCGTCTTCTGGGTCACGGACTCGCGCCGCCCTGTCCGTTCCCGCACACTGCCCGCGCTCATCGCCACCATCACCTGAGATTTCATGTGCCGGAGCATCCTTGCGGACGGTCACTTGAGCGCGACCATCGCCCGGCGGTCGAATCGTAGCACAATCCCCGGGCGCGTCGAGGGCTAAATCCCATCCGCCCGGGCAGGACACCGCTCGACACCCGGCGGTTCCGGGCGAAAGTGCGAAAACCCGGAATCGAGGAATTTTCCGGGCTTCCGGCACTGACTCTCGCGATTTGTGCCGGACACGGGCATGATGCAGAACGTAGGTCAGGCTGTGCCTGACGAATCTCATCGTTGAAGCCGCTGCAGAGAAAGAAGTCAGGCACACCCTGACCTACTAGAGAGATCACTGGACGTCTTTCTTGCCGAGGACGGGCGGCAGCGCGGTCCCTTCCGGGTAGAACTTCATCGAGATCGAATTGACGCAGTGCCGCGTGTTTTTGGCGGTCATTCGTTCGCCTTCGAAGACGTGACCGAGGTGACCGCCGCAGTTTTTGCAGAGGATTTCCGTCCGGTCGCCGTCGAGATCGGTCCGTCGGCGCACTGCGTTCGGGAGTTCGTC
>DASRYX010000411.1:0-8514 GCA_035686985.1 Planctomycetaceae bacterium
CGCCAGACGGGAGCGTCCGCGCCGCCCGCGTTTTCCGTGGTCAGCGAGCCGAGCGCCCGCCAGCTCGGTTCCAGGGTCTGCGATGTCCCTCCGGTTTCACATTCAAGGTAATACTCATTCGGGACCGTCGTCACGATGAGATCCCCTGGCACATACTCCTTGTTCGGTTGCCACGCCTGCGTCCCGGCGTAGAGTTCCGGCTTCGCTCCGGCCATGCCCTCGAAGTTGTAGCGCAGTTGAGCGGCGTTCGTGAGCTGCGTGGCCTGAATCGTGCGGAAGACGGACAGCGGGAACAGCGTGGCGACGGCAACCACGCCAACACTCATCACCAGCAGTGATACAAGAACTTCGCTCAACGTCACACCGCGACCGGGCATCATCCCGCAGGGTCGACGAGATTTTTCACCGTTCATGGTCGAATGGCGAGGACGGTGATTTCGCATGGGTCTCATCATTTCCCGGCGACCTCCCCGCGTTCCGAAAAGTAGAACGGGTCATCGGCGTAGTTATCCGCGCCGGGGGCGAGGGTGTAGTTGTTTCGTGCATCCGTCGTATTCACCGGCGAGACCGTGACGTTCCCCGTGCGGGTAAAGATCGACACGAGGGCTTTGTCCGGAATCGGAGGATCGACCGAACCCGTGGCGTTGACGCCATAGGCGGGGTCCAGTCCGAGATCCGCCGCCGCCTGATCTGTTACATAAAGATGAATCACCCCCGAACCGGCGGATGGCCCGGTGACCGCGCCGCGTGGCGAAAACATGATGTCCATCCGCTGAATGTAGTTTCCCGAGCTGTCCGCCCACCCGCTCGGGAATTTCGGCGTGAACAGCACCGGCGGCGGAGCGGCCGGATTCGGCTGCCGATAGCCCGAACGGTCCAGATCGATGACGACCCCGCGGGGCAACTGCACCGGTTCCGCGTTCTGGACGACCGCCGGCGGCAGTTCAATCTGCGCCGTATCGCGCAGCGTTCCGGTGGTGCTGGGATTGCGGATTTCCGTGGTCAGCACGATGTCCTGGTTCGATCCCGAGACATCCACCGATTGGATCACGTACCAGGTGCCACGATCATTCGCGGGAATCTTCATGCGCAAGCCGGCCGTCAACATGCCGCGTGTGACGAGCAGCCGCCAGTCACCGGCGTCTCGGGCATTGAAGTTGGTTGTCGTTGGCAACCGTACCCGCCGCATTGGATTCGAAGACGAATAAGGCGCTGCCGTGTTGAACGGAATCACGTCGACCGTGTAGTTCTCCGGCGGCGTCGGTTCGACGTACACCACGCTGGAGATCGCGCGTGGGTTGTTGGGATCGCGTAACAGTCGAACGCCGCGCGGTGCCTTGGCATAAATGGCCCGGTCTTTAGCACCGAGCAGATACGACTGGAGCGTGCGCGCGCCCCCACGGATGCGGTCGGCTTCGTTATTCACGCGAATGGCCGTCGCCGTGATCGCCAACAAGATCAACATGATGGAAATGGCGATGAGGAGTTCCAGCAGTGTGAACCCCGCGGACAATCGCCCGTGCAGCGGATTCGTCAACAATCGTCTCTGACGGTGCATATTCCGTCCCTCTACTTCTGCTGCTTCTGACGGTTCGTCAGATTGTCGTTGAGATTACTGTTGAACGGATCGCTAATCGTTGCCGCCGGAGCGGCTGCAAGATATCCGTAGTTGGCGGTGTTATATGGTTCATTAAGACCAGCAGTTTTGTCGGGGCCGCCAGAAACGATGAGCGGAATATGATATGTATCGGGCGTGTGGTAGTTGCTCTCATACCAGGACAAGATCGTCGTCACGTCCGCCGTCGAGATGTTTGTGTTACGGGTGAGCGCCGCAAGCACGGCCCCCAGACGGTCGTCTGGATCAAGCGCTAATGGATCCGCGTCACCCGTGAGTGAGGCGGCGGCCGGTAATCCTTTCATCAGGATTCCGGCGAGGTTTCGCCCGACCGGTGGGATGTTGAGCCACGTGATGTCCGTTCCCAGCGGCAGCGGCGGGATCGCCGGGCCAGCGGGCCGCAGGAGCCGTGTCGGCCAGCGGTAGAACCGCAACGGGAGACCCCAGGCATCCACGAATTCCATTCGGCCATCGCCGTCAGTATCGGCGACTTCCGACGATGTAAACTCACTGTCATCGACGGCGGGAACCCCGTACGTGTCCGCCTGAGTGATCAGCCAGTGCAACATCTCGCTGCTTTCTGCAGCATTCTGCGCATTCCCGGCAAATGGCTGCCCCGAATTACCCAGGAAGCTGTTATCCGCCAAGGTCTGCGGAAAGCCCTGCCTGTAGTAGTCTTTATAGACCATCAGCGAGACCAGCTTTTCATTCATGACGCGCTGCAACGCTGCCGGCGCGGACTGCTCAAGCACCGTTCGGCGTGCCGTGATTTTGGATTTGAGCTCATTCTGTTTCTGCGGCGTGTCCAGCAGGACGCGGAAGGCGTCGAGGCGCTGTTGCAGCAGACCATCAAGTTTCAGCAGCGTCGTACGTGTGGCGGCTTCCTTCGCCTGGGTAATCGAGCGGCCAATGGCGACGGTGAGGAACGCGGCGAGGACAGCGACGATCGAGACGACGATCAGCACTTCCAGCAGCGTGAAACCGCGTGAGCGATGGTCAAGGCGAGAGCGATTCATGTTTGGCATTCCTTCCACGCCACGCGCGATTACTTGTCCGAAAGCCGTCCGGAGTGGAAGTTCGTAATGTTGTCGGCTTCGTAGTTACGGTCGGCGACCGTCCACGTGGTCGAAGGTGTTGGCGTCGGACGCGTCCACCCCGGAAGGGCGACCGCCTGGGTCGGTACGAACGGTCCACCAACGCCGTATTCGCCGTCCTGCCCGGGCGAAATGATCTGGTACTTCGTCCCTAACCAAGCCTGGCTGGTCGCCGTCGTGCCCTGCAGATACCAGTGCTGCAACCCGCCAGTTCCGAGATCCGCCAGACGGTATCCCTTGCCGCCGTAACTCGACACATACACATAGGGCCGGGTTTGGTTAGACCACGGATCTCGATAGGCAAAGAAGCCCGGATTCGCCGGAGACTCCACGAGCCGATCGTTCCGGAATTCAAAGTACGGCCCTTGACGGTTACCGTCAGCGGCGAAGGGGTTGATGGGATTCTTCGAGAATCCGGCGTGATAAGCCCGTTCTCCGGTGTCGCGGTTGCCGTCGCTGTTGAGGTCATCGAAGCCAATCACCCCACCAAGGAAAAAGACGAGACATTCACTGCCGCCAAGGTCGAATGTGTCGGTCGCGTATCCGTCGCGATTGATATCGCGGTCCATCGCGAAGTCATACTGCGGCCAAAGCTGACGAAGCAAAGCCCGGCTGCGGGCGACGGCAGGGTTGGTCGCATTCGTCGTCCAGTCCGAGCCGTCTTCGTAGATCAGGATCCCGCTAGGGGGTTCCATATTGAAATCGGTCTTGAACTGTGCGATGGCCGATTCCAAGGCCGCGATATCGGACCGCACCTGGACGATTTTGGCCCGTGTTGAGGCCCCCGACAGCGCCGGCACCAGGAACGCGATCAGAATCGCGAGGATCGTGATCACCACCAGGATTTCGATGAGGGTGAAACCGCGGCGGCGGGTGGTTTCCGGGGGAGCTTGCAGCCGTGTCATCGCGGGGGTCTTTCGTCGCGGAAACGGGATCGGGTTCACTTCGTCGGCCGAACACGGGACCGATCGACTCGTCCTCGACCGGGATCACCGGCGAGGTCAAAATTGTCTCTCTTGCGATCGTCAGGAGAATCAACTCCCGGCGATCGGGGCATCGGTCTCTGGTCCGCATTGGCCCGCGGGAAGAGACCCAGGGTTAAGAAACCCTGGGCTTCAGCATTCATGATTACGACAGGTCGTTGAGCAGTTTGATGAGGGGCATGAAGAGCGCGATGACGATGAAGCCCACGATCAGACCGAGGACCACGACCATCAACGGCTCGAGCAGGTTCACGAGACCTTCGACGAGCACGGAGACTTCTTCATCGTAGACGTCCGCAACCTTGTACAACATGTTGTCCAGGGCCCCGGTTTCTTCACCGACCGCCACCATGTTCACCACCATGTCGTCCACGGTGCGGGTTTCTTTCAGCGGGATCCACATCGATTCCCCTTCACGGATCGCCGCGATGATGTGGTCGTACGCTTTCACGAAAATCTGATTCCCCGAGGTATCCCGCGTGATGGCGAGAGCCTCCAGAATCGGCACACCCGAGGCGACGAGTGTGCCGAGGGTTCTCGCCGTTCTAGCGACAATCGATTTGCGGAGAATCGTCCCCAGCAAGGGAATCTTCAATGCCATCCAGTCGGTGATATACAACCCCGTTTTATTCTTGCGGATAATCTTCAACATGATCCACAAGGCGAGCGGGATGACCGGGCCGAGGTACCAGTAATTCACCACGGCATCACTGGTGTTGATGAGCACCTTGGTAATCGCCGGCAGTTCGGTGCCGAAGTCCTCGAAGATCTTTTTGAACTTCGGGATGATGTAGTACATGATGAAGCCAACGATCAATGTCGCCACGGTGATGACCGCGCACGGATAGATCATCGCCCCCTGCACTTTGCGCTTCAGACTCTGGGCGCGTTCCTTGAACTCGGCGAGGCGCTGCAGAATGACTTCGAGCGCACCGCCCGCCTCACCGGCTTTCACCATGTTGACGTAGAGGTTGTCGAACGCCTTGGGTTGCTTCGCCATCGCCTCCGACAGCGTGCTGCCAGATTCGATGTCTTCGATCACGCCCATCAGCGCGTTCTTGAGTGCGCCCGGCTTGCACTGGCCTTCGAGAATTCGCAGGCTGCGAAGAATCGGCAGGCCGGCGTCCTGCAACGTGGACAACTGCCGCGTGAAGGTGCAGAGTTTCTTGCCCGACACGCCGCCCATCGTGAAGGTCTTGCCTTTCTTGGCACCCTTCTTTTTGGGAGCTTCGCCGGTCTTGGTCTTCTTCGTATCCTTCTTGGTCGCCCGGCCTTTTTCGGCGATCTTGGTGACGAAGAAGCCCTTCTCACGGATCTTCGCCTGCGCCTCCTGTTCAGAGTTAGCGTCGACCGTGTCTTTGACTTCCAGGCCGGTATTGTCCATGGCCTCGTAGGCGTATGTCGGCATTCGCGTGCTCCTTCGGAGCGGCTGAGGGCTAAGAGCTCAGGGCTCAGGGACAGAAATGCGAACGACTCCCGTTCTTACCTCCGTCCCTCAGCTCTAAGCCCTTGACCCTTAGCCCTCCTAATCCATGTCTTCCACGACTGTTTCCCGGACCACTTCGTCGATGGTGGTCTGGCCGTCGAAAATCAGCTTGAGTCCGGCTTCCCGCAGCGTGGACATGCCTTCGTTGCGGGCCACGTTACGAATCTCGTCAACGCTGGCGTTGCTGCTCACGAGGTCGCGGATATCGTCCGAAATATCCAGCAACTCATGAATGCCCGTCCGGCCCTTATAACCGGAATTATTACAGCGCTGACACCCGCGTCCATAATAGAACTTATATTTCCGCGCCTGCTGCACCGGCAGCTGCAGTTCCATCAGCAGTTCATCGCTCGGCTCGAACTGCGTCCGGCATTCCGAGCAGATCCGTCGCACCAGCCGCTGGGCCAGAATCCCTTCCAGCGACGCCGTAATGAGGAACGGTTCGATCCCCATGTCCCGCAGACGCGTAATTGATGACGGTGCATCGTTGGTATGCAGTGTGCTGAACACGAGGTGCCCGGTCAGCGCACTCTGTACGGCGACTTCCGCGGTTTCGTAGTCCCGAATCTCGCCCACCAGAATCGTGTCCGGATCGTGCCGCAGAATCGCTCGCAGCACGGTCGCGAACGTCACGTCAATGTCCGGATTCACCGGCACCTGGATCAAGCCCTTGATGTCGTACTCAATCGGGTCTTCCGTCGTGATGATCTTCGTTTCAATGTCGTTGAGATCATTGAGCGCCGAGTAGAGCGTCGTCGTTTTGCCCGACCCTGTCGGCCCGGTCACCAGTACGATGCCGTTCGGGCGCTTGATCATGGTCTTAAAGCGCGACAGCGTCACCGCTTCCATGCCGATCTTGTTCAAGTCAAGCTGCACCACCGTGCGGTCGAGCACCCGCATAACCACGGATTCGCCGAACAGCGTGGGCAACACGCTCACCCGCAAGTCGACGCTGTTACCGCCGACATTGAGTTCGATGCGACCGTCCTGTGGCAAGCGGCGCTCGGCGATATCGAGTTCCGACATGACCTTGATACGGGTCACGATCGCGTTAGCGAGGTGCCGCGGCGGCGGAACCATTTCGTACAACATGCCGTCCGCTTTCACACGGACTTTGAATTCGTCTTCGAACGGCTCGAAGTGAATGTCGCTGGCCTGATCCTTGATCGCCAGCAGCATGATCATGTTCAACAGCTTGCGGATCGGAGCGGCATCGGCGGCTTCGAGTTC
The DNA here is from genome assembly GCA_035686985.1 of Planctomycetaceae bacterium. Lineage (GTDB taxonomy): Bacteria > Planctomycetota > Planctomycetia > Planctomycetales > Planctomycetaceae > DSVQ01. The sequence continues at coordinate 6,409 of DASRYX010000411.1, forward strand.
CCCGGCGAGGTCGAAACCGCGCGGACCGGTCTCTTCTTCATTCCCCTCTTCGAGCGCCCCGATGACGTCTTCAATGCTCTCCTCTTTATCGGCGTAGTAGCGGTGAATCGCCGCTTCCACGTCCTTCATGTTCGAGACCGCACCGCGGACCTCGACACCGAGGAAATTGCGGAGATCATCAAGCGCCGCAACGTTCTGCGGGTCCGCCATCGCGACGGTCAGCACATCATCCTTGATCGCGACCGGCATCACCTTGTAGAGCTCGGCCATCGTCATCGGCACGAGCTCGAGCACCTTCGGCATTACCGTGGTTTCGCCGAGGTTGATGATCGGCATGCCCCACTGCTCGGCGAGGGCCTCCGTCACCTGGGCCTGCGTCACCAGCTGCATCCGGACAGCCACCTGACCGATCACTTCGCCGGGGCTGCGCTTCTGTTCTTCCAGCACGTCCCACAGCTGATCCTCGGAAAGATAACCGAGGTCGATCAGAATCTGTCCGAGCCGTCGATGAGCCATGAGGGACGCTTAGGGCTAAGGGTTAATGGCTGTTCGTTGAGGGTTGAGAGTCGAAGGTTGAGGGCCGGAAGATCGAATGTGTGAGATCTTACTCTCAACTTTCGACTCTCAACCCTCAACACTTCTACTCGTCCTTTTCACCTTCGTCTTCGTCTTCCGGTTCATCGTCGAGAAGACCTTTCTTCGCGCGCATGATGCGGGCCTTCAGTTCGCCCGGACCGTTGGAGCGCATGATGACGTCGTCTTCTTCACACAGGCCGTTCTTCCACAGGTTGAACAGCGCGTCGTCGAGCAGCTGCATGCCGTATTTGCGGCCGGTCTGAATCGACGAATTGATGCGGTACGTCTTCGCTTCACGAATCAGGTTGGCGATGGCGGGCGTCACCACGAGCAGTTCATACGCGGCGACCACGCCCTTCGGTTTGCGGGGCATCAACGCCTGCGACAGGATACCAATGATCGAAGCCGACAACTGCGTGCGGATCTGCTCCGGCTGGTTGGTGGGGAACACGTCGATGATGCGGTCCACGGTTCCCTGGGCACTGGAAGTATGGAGCGTTCCGAACACCACGTGCCCGGTTTCCGCGGCGGTGATGGCCGAGGAAATCGTGGCGAGGTCGCGCATTTCACCGACGAGAATACAATCGGGATCCATCCGCAGCGCGCGTCGCAGTGCTTCAGGGAAGTCGGGGACATCAACGCCGATCTCACGCTGGTTGATCGTCGCCTTCTTGTGCGTGTGGTAATACTCAATGGGGTCTTCGAGCGTGATGATGTGCATATCATCATTATCGTTGAGATAATTAATCATCGACGCGAGACTGGTCGTCTTGCCCGAGCCCGTCGGACCCGTCACCAGGAACAGCCCGCGCGGACGGCGGATCAGGTCCTTGATGATCGGGGGCAAGCCGAGCTGTTCGAACGACAGAAACTCGTTGGGGATCCGCCGGAGCACCATCCCGATATGGCCGCGCTGCTTAAACACCGCGACGCGGAACCGGGCCTTGTCACCGAACGCGAACCCGAAGTCGGTGCCGCCCTGCTCCTGCAGCTCCTGTTGATTGCGTTCCGGCGTGATGGACTTCATCAGCGCGACAGTGTCTTCCGGCTCGAGCGTCTTGGTTTCGAGCCGCACCATGTGCCCGCTGGCCCGCACCACCGGGGGTTGCCCCGTGGTGATGTGCAGGTCGCTCACCTTTTCGCGAACGACCGTTTCCAGCAGTTTGTCGATCTGAATGAATGCCATGACTTACCGTCTGATGCGAGTCGTGAATACGGCTCTGACGCGACACGGTGCGAATGACCCGCCGCTGAAGGAATCAAAACACTAACTTGATGCCAGCAGCAGATATAACGATCCGTCGATCCCTTGTCATGCAATCCCACGTCCACAGCCGCCAAATGCACAAAATACTGCCGACGCTTCGGCCTGCTTTGTCGGGATCTCTCCAAGGGAACAATCGAATGGGTTCTGCGCCGAACTATTTTCACGCTGAGGCGGCGATCTTCCGAGCTGAGGATGGAGCCATCAGCGGGTGGCCGCGGGAGAAAGGTGATTGGATATAAAATCCCCGCGGTGGTCACGGGGAT
>DASRYX010000412.1:0-7432 GCA_035686985.1 Planctomycetaceae bacterium
AGTATGAAGGGTTCGTTCCCATCACTTTTTCATACTGTGCTTGTGTCGTTTCATAGGTCGCTACATAGATCGGCTGAGTCAGAATAACCTGATGCTGCGGACGTTCACTCCGGGTTTGATCCTGCCATTCCTTGACAACAAAATCAGGCAGTTCGGCGACGCTCTGGGGCAAGAAGCGTTCAACATCCTTGAGAAGGCTTTGAATCTCACCGTCAGTACTCCCCATCAGAAATTCCCCCGGCGGGATCAGGCGGAACCTCATCCCGAGGCTGTTGGTGTACTCGACTGGCACCTTGAGATACGCGGCCCATTCTTCCTGATGTTTCTTCGCCTGCGCGGCGTCGAACGGGGCGATGGCGGGTTTCGGCGCATCTGCGGGCCAGCCGTGCCAGCTTTGGGCGGTCGGCTCAGCCGCTTTCAACTGGTGACGGACCGTGTCGACGGAAAGGGCGACGCGGAAACCGATGAAGGGCTGGGTATAGCTGTGGGCGCCTGCCGTGCGGCTGGAGGAGAGACAAAGCGCCGACCGGCTGTAGTAGTCACCCCCGCGAAGAACATGTAGAGGATCGGCGGTCGCCTCGCGGTACGGGTTGACTGCGGGCTGTTCTGTGAAGCTACTGTAAAACGCCGGATCCCATGCATCACTCACCCATTCGCTGACGTTTCCATGAATATCGTGCAGCCCGAAAGGATTCGCCTTCAATTCGCCGGTCGGGTGAGTTCGCAAACGAGAATTCGCGAATGTCCAGGTCGCGGCGCCGATCTCCTGCGCGTTATCGCCAAGCCAATACTTTGTCATTGATCCCCCACGACAACCAAACTCCCATTCGGCTTCGGTGGGCAGACGGTATCCTGCATGGTTCAAGGGATTGACAGCCGTGTTGTTCGGCGGATTGTATTCATCGAACTTCTCCAGTCCCGTTAACTTCTCACAGAATTCCGCCGCGTTGTTCCAACTCACCATTTCGACCGGATGCTCGGCGGTATCCCGATCGAGAACCTGCTCTGCCCCGGAACCCGTGGATGAAAAATGCGAGGGGTTGACGGCCATCACCCGTTGATAATTCGCTTGCGTAACCTCATTGGCACTCAGATAGAGCGGTTGCGTCAGGATGACTTTGTGGCGCGGAGCTTCGCTGATAATGCAATCGCGCCAATGCTTGTTTCCGACAAGCGCCAGTGCAGCTTCAATATCCGCCGGTGTACTTCCCATCAGAAACTCACCGGGCGGAATCAGGCGGAACCTCATGCCGAGGCTGTTGGTGTACTCGACCGGTACCTTGAGATACGCGGCCCATTCTTCTTGATGCTTCTTTGCCTGCGCGGCGTCGAAGGGCGCAATCGCCGGCTTCGGGGCGTCCGCGGGCCAGCCGTGCCAGCCGGTTTTTGCGGGGGTGGCTTCGGAAGTCACCTTCACCAGCGATTGGCCGTCCTGGCTGACTTCTATTTGCCGGGCATCGCCGGGGACTTCCACCTTCGTCGTGGTACCGTCCTTACGGGTGATCGTGATCACGATTACACCCAGCAGCAGTGCCGCGGCCACTCCACCGGTGGCGATCGAGATGCGGCGTGGCGCTCTGCCTTTGGGACCTCCGCCGATTGAGAGATCCGCGGAGGGCGGTACGGCGGGTGGAGCCGCTTCGGTCTGGGGCTGGATCGCGTGAGGGATCGTCGCGCCGATGACCGTGGGTCCACTGGCTGGGACGCTCGACACCACCGTTGGCGGAGCGCCCTGGGGTGTCCCCTTCGATGACACAAACGGAGCGAGGGCTTCGACGAGTTCGGCCGCCTTCTGATACCGCTCGGCTGGGTCCTTCGCCATCAGTTTTTGATAGATGGCGACGACTTCAGCAGGAACATCGGGCCGGGCGGCTACCAGATCCGGGATCGGATCGATGACATGGCCCTTCATCTTGTTTGCTGCCGTCCGATGCGTCTCGCCGCCGTAGGGAGCCCGGGCGGTCAACAGGTAGAAGAGCGTACAACCGAGGGCGTACAGGTCGGTGCGGGCGTCGGCGGCGTGTGCATCGTGCCATTGCTCAGGGGCCATGTAATCCGGCGTGCCAAAGGCTTGCCCGGCCTGTGTCAGTTCAGTGTTCTGGCTGGCGTCATCCCCCAGCCGCGCGAGACCGAGATCCAGGAGCTTAATCTGCCCCGTCTTCGCAACCAAGAGGTTCGCCGGCTTAATGTCACGATGGATCAGTCCGGCCGCATGTGCCGCTGTGAGGGCCAGTGCCGCCTGGCGGATTGCCTTACACGCGTTCGGAACGGAAAGAGCGCCGCGATCCTTCACGAGCTTCTGCAGGTCCACGCCGTCGACGTATTCCATGGCGAGGAAATGCGTGCCATGAATTTCGCCGGCGTCCATCGCGCGGACAATGTGCGGATGCTCGAGTTTGCCAACGGCTTTCATCTCGCGTTTGAAGCGGGCGACGGAATCAGCGTGCTGGGTAAGCTGCTGCGGCAGGACCTTGATCGCCACGGTCTTATCGAGGTGTTCGTGCTGAGCTTTATAGACGGCACCCATGCCGCCTTCGCCCAACTTCGACAGCAGCCGATACGGACCAAGCGTCGTGCCGGCCTCAAGAAGCACAGTCGCGCCGGCCACCGATTGCGGTGTGATTGTCGGATCCACCGGTCCGGAAGACCGTGTCGGTTGGACCGTCGCCTCAATGGACGGATCGGCAACGTTCGCCATCGTGGACTTGGGTTCTTGAGAACGACTCATCAGCCCGCTCGCCAGGGAAGCCTCGTCGTCGAGTGCTCGACTCCATTAAGATCTCGACAGCAAAGCTTACTGAACAGGCGAATCAAAGTCACTAAAGAACTGATTTCGGTGCCTCGGAGTTCAACGAGCCGTCTTGAAAGCGGACGTGGCCTGCCTAAGTAGTTCTTCTATAGTGGGTTCCGCCACTTGCCGCGGGAGGTTTTTTTATCGTTCATCTGCACCGCTTCGTAGGGTAGTGTTTGCAGACAACGCCGTCCGATTATCGATCCGCCAGAAGATATCATGCGATTCTTAGCTGCAAACCATTGGGAACCTGTCGGAAACGGCTTTATCCGAGGCGAACCCGTTCCAGACTCCGCCCCGCTGTGGTACGGACATTCGCATCGGTCTTGGGGCGAGGCGGAATTGTTCACTCCCCACAGCCGCGTGCAGCTTTCCTGCCTGGCACCGCCGTGCGAAGGCGAAGTGATTATCACCGCAGTGACCAGCGCTGCCGAAGTGATTGCCGGTGAGACCGGCGTCTGGATCGATTTCCACGGCGTTGGTCCGCTGGCGATTGAAGGCGAACCGGTCGACTTCGTCTGAGCGAGAGCGAATTTGCAAAGGCATCGCTCAACCGCAATTCATCCTTCGGGTATCCGCAGTGTTGATGTAAAAATACACCACCTGAGCATCCCCTGTCCGGCAGTCTCTCCGGCCGGATTCTGATCCAACTTTCACCGCCCTTCCCTCGATCACGCCGACTGATGAATCATGACGCGGCGGCGGATGAGCGACGAACGGTCGCGCTGGATTCTACCAAGCCATGGGTGTCTTTGCGCCCACTGCAATTCGAGGCCGATGACGGGTTGGCATCTAAATTGCGATTCATCTGGCGGAACTGCGCCGGCTCTCTCTGTTCACGCCGTGGCTGTCAAATCGCGATTCGTAAAGGAATTCCCCCAATGAGCACATACATAGCTCTACTCATGATGGCGTCCGCGGCATTGGCACAGACACCGTTGCTTGAGCCTGTCAATCCCCTGGCGATTCAACGATGGAATCGAGCTAAAGAGGAGTACCGTCAAACCATCGAACGATCTCGTGCGGAGCTTCTTCAGCAACTCCAGCAAGCCGCCGAAAGCGCTCGCGCAGCAGGCGATGCAGCGCAAGCTCAACAGATAACCGCTGGGGTTCAGGCCTTCGAGAAGACAGGGACACTTCCAAAATCGGTGATTGCCGCGACGTTTGAGCAGCAGACCAGCCGAGCCCAGGCGACCTTGAGAAAGGAAGCGCAGCTCGCCAAGGTGGCTCTCGTGGAAGCGAATCTTGAGCAAGCCGCTGCACAAGTCGATAACGACCTCGCCGCCATCCTCACGCAGACACTTCCTGCTCGGCCACAAAATAACGCCCGCGGCATCTGGACGGCGGCGTCGGGTGAACAATGGACGCATCGGGACGGTCGCGAATGGGTCCGCGCTGACACAGATCAGGTCTGGGTGGAAAACGCTCGCAATGAGAAATACACCGAGCTTGAACTCGTTCTGAATGATCACTCCGAGTTTGTGCGGTTGTACGGCGATCATGCGGAGATCAAGACGACGGAAGAACCGTATCGCGACTGGCAGCGAGGCAAGTGGACCGTGCTTCCGGTTCAGCCTCTGGAACGTTCGATGTGGATTGGAAACCCCGGCAGCACGTGGCGATTTCAACACTCGCGCGAGTGGCGGGAAACCGACATGATTGGCGGAACACACGATTGGATGTTCGTGCAATCGACCGCCCTCTATGTTGAACTCATCGATCAGGATCGCGATCGAACGGTTCGACTTTATGCCGATCGAGCTGAACTGAAGCAGTTCGATAAGGGTTTTGTGCCGCTGGCGAAGGGGACATGGGTCGTCCAGCCCGCTCCGGTGATCAGTTTGAAATGAGATGCGCCGGATGGTGGCATAAGGTTTGCAAGAGGCGTGAGCGTAACCGCTGCCAGCAACCCGTACTGACGGCGATGATCAATACCAGCCAAACATCAACAGGACATGAACATGCTCACCGAAACGACGGCGCGAACCCTGCCGGCATCGATCGCGAATCTCGACCTCGAATATCTGGGCCGCAAGGTGCTGGATGATGATGCGTTCGAAGCCGAACGCCGCAATGGCGAACGGCTGTGGGACGAAGCCCGCGTCGCAAGGGCGCTGCAGGAATATAAGCAGTTCCTGGCGCTGATGCTGTGGTACCCCGAAGCGAATCTCATCCCCTCGGAGGACATTGACGACGTCTGGCATACGCACGTTCTGAACACGGCTCGCTATCAGGCCGACTGCGAAGCCATTTTCGGCTGTATTCAGCATCACTCCCCGACGTACGGTGCGTCACAAGATGTGCAGGAAACTCACGACAACGATCACGACGAGACCCTGGAATGCTTTGAAGAAGCCTTCGGTGAAATTCCGTCGTCGTACAATGTCAGCTCGGAGCGGAAGTGTGGACGCGCGACCGCCGATCGCAAATGCGGCCGAGTCATGCCTGCGCGCAAGTGTGGTCGTGTGGCGGTCAATCGCAAATGCGGTCGGGTGAGTGCCGATCGTAAGTGCGGCCGGATCGCCGCGCGGAAATGTGGACGAGTGACTTTGGAACGCAAGTGCGGTCGAGTGAGTGATCGCAAGTGCGGCCGCATTGGCGTCGCGCACGTCTGAAGTCGCCGTCGCCGTCTTCTAACACGCAGAGAACTCTGGGTGCCGATGGAGGCCTACTCCACGGGACTCAGAGTTCTCTTCATTTTCACTACTTCGTGAACCCCAGTTACGGGGACGAATTTCTTCTGGCTGGACCATCGTCGACCGTTGGTTTTCTCTGCAGGGCTGCGGTATGTTGAGCACTCTTGAGTCACGTCCTATGACCACTTCGAGGTTCCGCCGGTGCCCTTCAGCGTGGACGATTCTTTCCGGATATCTCGGCACGCGTTGTGGCTTCTGAGTCTGATCAGCTTGCAGGTCGTCACCAGTTTCGGTGAGGAACCGGCCATCCCGTTTCGCAGCAGTCTGCAAATCGGACCCAGTAGCGGGGGCGGGCAGTATCGGTATTACCCGGAGCGATGGAACAGCGTTCACGTTCAGCTGACGAATCGGCTCGATCGCGAAGCCGTGCTCCTCTCGACGGCGTATGTCGGGGACGATGCTTCGATGCAGTACGGGCGAGCGCAATGGCTGCCGCCGCAGTCAACCATGGACATTGCTTACCCCGTCTGGTTCCCGGCTCCGTCCCCGTCGCAACCGACGGCCTGCGATCTACACACGCAACTGCTGGAATCCGACGGCAAGGAAGAACTCCTCGTGCGGGATACTTCCGGCAAACTGACTTCCTCTGACCTGCTCCAACTCACGCCCGACAAAGCTCCTACCGGATTCATCGGCCCGGAGTTCGACCCGTCTCAAGCCGTTGAGCGCAACGCGATCCAGCAGCTCATCCTGTCGTCCCGGAAGCTCAACCTGCTACCGACGATGGTTCACGAGATGCCCAATGCCGACCTGCCCACGACGCCTGAGGCCTTATCACAGCTCGACGAATTGATCATCGCGTCCGATCGAGTCTGCCATGACGAGGCGGCGGTCGCGGCCATTCGACAATGGCTCGCGGCCGGAGGACGGTTGTGGATTCTGCTCGATCAAGTCGAGGCGACCACCCTTGAGCAACTGCTCGGAGATCGCTGCGACGTGGCCGAGATTGATCGCGTCGAGCTGAACTCCTTTACGTTGAGTGAACGCGCCTTTAATCAGACGGTTTCGCGCGACAGCGGCGAATATGAACAGCCGGTGCCGTTCGTGCGGGTGGACTCGCCCGCCGCTGATGTGGAGTTCCGCATCAATGGCTGGCCCGCGGCGTTCTGGCTCGACTATGGTGCCGGGCGCGTGCTGGTCACCACCTTGGGAGCGCGAGGCTGGTTACCGCCGCAACGAGGGCAGGAACCTGAAGCGATCCCCCCCGCGGTCGCGCTGACAGGCAAGTTCTTTGGACCCAAGAGTCGCCCTGAGTCGTTGCCGAAAGAGTTGCCACCCGTCGTCGAGGGATATATCGGATATACGATTCCGAGCCAGGGGCTGATCGTCGGGTTGCTCGGCGGTTTCGCCGTTGTTCTCTTCCTTACGATCGCGGCGTTGTGGTTCGCGCGCCGATTGGAATGGATTGGAATTGTGACCCCCGCGCTGGCAGTCGCATTCGGTCTGTTGCTGATTCTGACGGGATTCCGTCATCAGCACGCCGTGGGCGCGACGGTCGGGCGACTGCAGATCGCGGAGTCGGTGCCGGGGGGAGAAATCCTGCGCGTGCGCGGCATCACCGGGCTGTATGTCCCGGAAGGTCGTCACGTCCCGTTGGCAGGTGACGAGGGTGGTCGTTTCGTTCCCGACATGCGCGGACTGGAGGGCATGAATCGTCGGCTGATCTGGACCGACACCGGTCGCTGGCATTGGGAGAATCTCTATCAACCCGGCGGATTGCGGCTCGCGGAACACACCGCATCCGTCAGGCTGGCAACACCACTGGCGGTCGACGCCACCTTCGATCACGACGGGGTGCAAGGCCGGTTGCGTCATGGACTGCAGACTCCGCTCGAAGACTCGGTGCTGCTCACGTCCAACGGACGAGCCGGGGCTCGCATGAATGGTGAAGGTCAGTTTTCCACGACAGCGCAGGATTTCCTTGGACCTGGTCAGTATCTCGCCG
>DASRYX010000413.1:0-4287 GCA_035686985.1 Planctomycetaceae bacterium
GGTCTCGGCCGTCGGCGTCGCGGGGCAGGTCACCGCAATGGGCTTGCCGGGGAATCTTCCGCTCGGTTTGCTGCTCGGCGGCGGCGCGGCTTGATTGTCCGAGCTTGAACGCGCCGAACATCAACGCGGCGAGACTCAGCAGCAAGAGAATCGCGCCGATCGGGCGGGCTGTTCTCGGGGCGGTGACCATCGCCCACAGTGCCGAACCGAAGGCAATCGCGCCGCCGCCGAGCAGCAAACCGAGCGGAAGATTCCCCGGCAAGCCCATTGCGGTGACCTGCCCCGCGACGCCGACGGCCGAGACCACGAGTCCCACAATCGCCAGGAGGTTCTGCCATCCCCCGGCCTGCCGCAGGGCTTCGCTGGCGGGCAATCCCAGCCGGCGGAGGCCCTCTTCACGGGTGGGAGCAATCTCCCAGATCTTCTCCAAGCCCGCTTTGGCGAGGACTTCCCCGACCATCGGGTCTTTATTGGCGACGATCATGCGTCCTTTTTTCTCGGTGACCGTCTTATAGATCCGGACCACCAGCGCGAGCGATGCACTCCCCATGTACTTCAGCGAACACAGATCGACCAGCACGCCAGGAGAAGCCGATTCCTGCAAGCGCGGCAGAATCTGCCCCCCCACCTTTTCGATCTCCGCCCACGGAATCTCATTCAACGGGGGCAGGAACGACACGACCGTGCGGCCGTGGATCGAATCGATCTGAAAGGTGGTGGAGGTCATGTGCGGGCCCGCAGCAATGATGGGAATTCGATCATTCGGCAAGTAAGGAAGGCATCGGCACGAAACCGTGGTGGGCCATGCCGGATCCGACACGTAACGGTCACACGAATTGAAGCGAATACGCGGATTGTTGCGATCGCAACGGGGTCATCGCCTGTATCTTTGACGGAAGTCTCGCGAACAGCAAGGGTTCCGGAGCGGCCTTTACCGAAAACACAGAACGTGCGGACAGAGGCAGGTTTCGTCGACCACCGCGGGTGCCCGGTCGAAGTAGGATAGCGCGGCGTCGGCGGAGGCCTGATGGGTGAACCGTACCGGTCACACGGTTGCCGTGCGTTGCAGTGGTGAAGTTGCCGGGTTGCGGCGACTTTCTCGTTGACTTTGATTTTTCGGTGCCGGTACGATTCAGAAGAGGGAAACCTACACACTTTCCGGTATCCGTTCCCACGGTTCCGAAGGATTCCGTGTCGCTTCTCTGATGGTGTTGCTCGTCGACTCTGAAACTGATCCCCTGATCGCGAACCTCTCTCCGGGCCTGTGAGACGGCATGACTCGCTTCAGCAAAGTCCTGGTGGTCTTCGTGACGGCGGCAAGCCTCAGCTACTTCGCGTTTGTCGGGGCATTGATCCTCGGCGGACCGAACTGGGCCGAGCAGGCGAACCAGCTGCAGAACTCGCCGGAGTACGGCAAGCAGGTCACGTTCAAAACCCCCGATACGCCGACAAGTCCGTGGACCGCGACGCACATCCGCTCGGCGGCTCAGATCGCATCCGATCCCTTGTTGCCCGCGGTGATCCAGAAGGCGCAAGACCGCATCCTGAAAGATCTGCGGGATGAGATCGCCGATCTGAAAACCAAGAACGACGCGGAAACGGCGGCCCGGGACCTCGCCAAGCAGACGATCACGGCGGACCACGCCGGCATTAAACTTCGCGCTGATGCTTACGCCGCCCAGCTCAAAGCCCTTAGTGAAGAAATCGCCCAGGAAACCGAAAAGCTGACGATGCGCGGCGGTGAACTGACCGCCGTGCAAAAGCAGTTCGAAGAACGTCGGTTCGAAGTGTACCGGTTGCAGGCGCAGCTGGAATTGCTTCGGGACGACTTGTACGCCGCCGAACGCCAACGTAGTGCGCTGCAGAATGAACTGCTGCAGCTGACGGAAAGCCAACAACGACTGGAAGTCCGGCAACAGCAGCTCAAGCGCCAACTTGGCGCGGGCGAATTGGCCGCCGGACCATCCGACGTAAAATAAATAGACCCGTATTTGGACCGGGCGAGCCGTTTCGCTCCGTCCTGCAGAGACAAAGAAGGAACCGGCAATGACGTTTCTCGGCAAGGTGCTGGTCGTCGTGCACTTGGTGTTGAGCGTCATGTTCATGGCGTTTGCGGGAGCCGTGTACACGGCTCAGACCAATTGGCGCAAGCAGTCGGAAGCGGACAAGAAGGCGCTGCAGACCGCGCAGTCGAGCAGCCAGGCCGAACAGGATCGCCTCAAGGCCCAGGTGGAAGATCTGACGAAAGAGCGCGACGGGCTGAACAACGACAAGCAGGCCCTCACCGGCCAGGTCACCACGCTGACCGCGGAAAACACCCGTCTCGACAATGACAACAAGGGTCTGAAGACCACCGCTGATACACAGCGGACGATCGCCGAACTCGCGAGCCAGGAAGCGGAAGAACGCCTGAAAGAAGCCCAGGTGCAACGGGCACGCAATGTCGAGCTGAACAAGTCACGCGATGAAGCGGTCTCGGCGCTCGCCGGTGAACGCGACAAGATTTTCGGTCTCGAGCTGCAGATGAATCAGGCGCGGACCAAGTACGACCAGCTTCTCAAAGACAATGCGACGATGCGGGCGTATCTCGCGGCAAACAGCTTGCCGACCGATGTCCGCCGGATGACCGTCTCCGTGTCGCCCCCGCCGGACCTCGATGGCGAGATCCTCGAAGCCCGCAAGGAAACCAAAGGCAACCGCCTGTTCGTCGAGCTGAGCGTCGGCAGCGACGACGGGCTCATCGTCGGTCATACCATGACGGCTTATCGCGGCGACAAGTTTCTCGGCCGCGTTCGCCTCGAAGACGTGCGGCCGGACAAGTCGGTCGGCGTGGTGATTGAAACGGCTCCCAACAGCGTGATTCAGAAGGACGACCATGTCACCACGCGGTTCTGATTCCAGCCCGGCCCCGGACATTTACGTCGGCCTGCTGTTCGTGTCGCTCGCGGCCCTGCTCACCGGCATCATTTTCCTGGTGCTGGAACTCGGTAAGTACGGCTGGAAAGTCGCGCCGTAGTCGCGTCCTATCACCTCCAGGCCCCTCTCCCTGAGGGAGAGGGTGAGGGGGACGAGCGCTGACCAGCGGTCTCAACAACCGTCGAACTTCGGAAACGTGTTGAAGACCGCGATCGCGTCGTTCACGCAGGTCTTGAGTCTTCGCATCAGGACCGAACGGTTGCTGACAACTTGGTCCGCACAGCGGACCCTACGGCAGAGGAGGCTCTCGTCACGAAGGAACCGGCTCGGCCATCTGCTGCGCGAGTTGTTTCAAACCACGCAGGTCGAGCTTGCCGGTTCCTAACAGCGGAATCTGTTCCACCTGGAAGAAGCAGTCGCTCGACGGCAACCACAGATTGGGCAAGCCGCTCTTGCCGAGATCGTTGACGACTTCGTTCACCGGCTTCGACATCGGCAGATGCAGCACGATCAGCCGCTCGCCCTTCTTCGGATCAGGCAAGGACGTCACTGCCAGCGGCGGCCCCTGCCCTTCCACCGGCGCACCGTTCGAGGACGCGAGAATCTTCAGCAGTTCATCTTCGACGCGCAGATGGGGCACCATCTCGCCGCCGATTTTTGAGAACCGGTTCATCCGCCCGGTGATGTGCAGGAAGCCTTCTTCATCGACGAAGCCCATGTCGCCGGTGTTATACCAGCCATCGTGCAGCACCTCGGCAGTTTTCTCCGGCTTGTGGAAGTACCCGAGCATGATGTTTGGGCCCCGGAGATGCACCAGGCCTTCCTGATTGATGGCAAGTTCCTTGCCGGAATCAACGTCGAGGACTTTCGCCAGACATCCGGGCAACGGCCGGCCGACGGTGCCGAGTTTGGTCCCTTTCTGATGCACCATCTGGCAACGGTGGTCGGGCACGTTCACTGCGGCCGGACCGGTGGTCTCGGTCGCGCCGTACCCTTCCTGCGGCAGCACGCCGTACTTCTCGCGATATTGTTCCGCGAGATCGGTCGGCAGCTTTTCTGCACCGACAACGACGAGGTTGAGGGTCGCGAATTGCTCCGTCGTACAACGCTTCATGTAGGACCGTAAGAAGGTCGGCGTCGCAAACAGAATCGTCGCCTTGTGCTGCTGGACCATCTCGCCGATCTGCCGGGAATCCAGCGGTGTGGGATGGAACGCCACCTTCGCAGCGGTCATCAGCGGCAACCACATCGTCGCGAGATAGCCGAACGAGTGGAAGATCGGCAGCACGCCCATCAGCGTGTCTTCGGAGTCGATCTGAAACACCTGGTCGGCGGCATCCACGGTTCCCGCGATGTTGTGATGTGATAACA
>DASRYX010000414.1:0-1888 GCA_035686985.1 Planctomycetaceae bacterium
TACGAACCGAGATACTGGCGAATAGATGCGGCAAAGACATTCAGCGCCAGCTCGGCCCGCTCATTCCCTTTCGCCGCCGCTTCTTCAACGTCGCGCATATCGGGAGAAACCCCGCTCAGTCCGAGCAAACCGCTCCGCTCAGAGAGGTCATCGAGGATCTCGGGCAGGCTTTTCCCGCTCAGCTTCAGCAGGATCGGCAACGCGAAAGCGTCGAAATCGCCCACACGATTGTTCTGCAGCAGTCCCGTCTGCGGGCTCATTCCCATCGACGTCGCCTGCGACACGCCCCCCTTGATCGCGCACAGCGAGTTGCTGCCGCCGAGGTGGCACGAAATCACCTTCAGATCCTTCCGGCCCATCAGTTCCGACATCCGCTGCCCGATGTAACGGTGACTGGCCCCGTGAAACCCCCACTTCTGGATCGCGTACTTTTCTTTCCACTCGAACGGCACGGCATACGTCCGCAACGCCGGGTCGATCGTGTCGTGAAACGCCGTCTCGAGTGCTGCCACGAGCGGAATCTGCGGAAACGCCCCGCGCAGCTGCCGCATCGCTTTGGCATACGGCGGATTATGCGCCGGGGCGACGTCGAACAGCCGCTCCATCTCGTTGAGCAGGGCGTCGTTGACGATGCGAATCCCGCTGAGGTGTCCGGCGAACACCGCCTTGAAGCCAATCGCCTTCACCTCATCGGCCGACTTGAGACACCCATGCTCGGGATCCGTCAGCTGGTCCAGGCACATCTGCACCGCGGCCGCATGGTCGGGAATCGGGCGTTTCAGCTCTTCCTTGAATGTCCCGATCTCCACCGTGCAGCGGCTTTCCGCCTGGCCGATGCGATCGATGCCGCCGCGCGCCAGCTGTTTCTCGGCCGGCATGTCGTAGACGCGGTACTTGAAGGAGGTCGAGCCGAGGTTGGCGACGAGAATGATCATCGGAGTGCGGTCGGTCAGAAGGGCAAATGCGGACTGCAGAGAATGGCGGGATGCGCCTTCCAATGCCAGCCGCGTAGGGTGGGCGCCAGCCCACCAGCGTGATGCCAGCGACATGCCAAGTGTGCTGACCCCCATCCGACTCGCGACCCTCGCCCTTCGACGATTGGTTTCCTATGTTTCTCCACAGCACTGCCGGGAGAACTGACGTTACGGAGTGGGCCAGGTCGATGAAGCCTGTTCGCTGTCTGATTACAGAGTCTGAAATCGAGCAGGCTGTACTTGCGCTCGGCCGGCGAATCTCGGATGAGTATCGAGGCAAGCCGCTAACGGTGATCGGAATTCTGACCGGCAGCATCATGCTGGTCACCGATCTGATGCGACAGATCGACGTCCCTCACAAGCTGGGGCTGGTTCATGCATCCAGCTACCGCGGCCAGGCCACGACCTCGGGTTCACTTCGCGTCGACTTGAGCAGTCTGCCCGACCTCACCGACCGCCATGTGCTGGTGATCGACGACATCTTCGACACCGGCAAGACGATGAAGACCATCGTCGAGCGCGTGCAGTTGTCAAACCCCCTCAGCGTGAAATCGGTCGTCCTGCTGTGGAAAAAGGTTCGCACGGAAGTACAGCCGATCCCCGACTACTTCGCATTCGAAATCCCTGATGAGTTTGTCGTGGGGTACGGGCTCGATTTCAACGACGAGTATCGACACCTGCCTTATATCGGGGTGATTGAAACGTCGGCGTGAGACTGGCCGGCAAATCCGGTTTTACTTCAGGTTGTCCTTCTCGATCACTTCCGTGGCCTTTCCGAAGCTGATCGTCGGCTTGCCTTTCGTCAGCTTCCGGCCGCAATCGGTGAGGATGTTGCTGCTGATGAGCAGCCGCTTCGAGGCATCAGTCGCCGTGATTCCCTCGGCCGGCAGCCCCGTGAACGTGTTGCCGGTGAC
>DASRYX010000415.1:0-3921 GCA_035686985.1 Planctomycetaceae bacterium
GGCACCGACTTCGGCGCGCATTCACCGCGCTGGCTGTCCCGATTCGGTGACGCGACCAGACTCGCCGAGCGATACCGCGACGGGCGGGTGCTGCTGGCAGGCGACGCGGCCCACATCCATCCGCCGACCGGCGGCCAAGGCCTCAACCTCGGCATCCAGGACGCGTTCAATCTCGGCTGGAAACTCGCCGCCGTCATCGACGGCTGGGCGCCGCGGGGACTGCTCGACAGCTACGAGTCCGAACGGCGTCCGGTGGCCGCGGCCGTGCTGGAGAACACCCGCGCGCAGATGCAGTTGATGTCGCTGGACCCGGGTGCCCAGGCGGTACGCAGACTGGTGGCCGAGCTGATGGACTTCGAGGACGTCAACCGGTTCCTCACCGAGAAGATCACCGCCACCGCGATCCGCTACGACTTCGGCGAAGGACACGAGCTGCTCGGTAAACGGTTGCGCGACATCGGGTTGAAACGCGGACGGCTCTACGACCTGACCCACCGCGGCCGCGGACTCCTGCTCGACCAGACCGGACAGCTCTCGGTCACCGGATGGGCCGACCGCGTCGATCACGTGGTCGACGTCAGCGAGGAACTGGACGCGCCCGCCGTGCTGTTACGCCCGGACGGCCACATCGCCTGGGTCGGCGACGACCAGCGGGATCTGCTCGAACACCTGCCGACGTGGTTCGGCGCCGCCGTCGCCTGACGGGTCCGCCCCTGGAATCACCTGCCGCCCGCCGTTGTCGAGTGATCACAGCGGCGGGGCGTTCCGGGCCGACCCGGGGGCGCTGCGCATGTCGCTCAAGGCATTCGACACCCTCAGCAGGGAATTGCCGACCGTCGACCGCCGGAGTGCCCGCCACTGACGCCGCGCCGACGCGGCCGTGCCCAGGATGGATCCGCACGGCATCATCAGGGGGCAGCGGTTCGCTGCCGGGAGAATAGATCGGCTCCGGGCGATCGCCGGATCTATGTGCTAATGACCGCCGAATTCGCCCGGCACGGCCGAATATTGTTGCGGAAGATCGACATCGGCCAGCCAGTCATCCACGATCGGCTGCCAGTAGTGCGGATCGCACACCCACAGCAGCCCCTCACCGAACCCGGCGAACCCGACCTCACGCCACAACTCCAACATCAGCTCCGGAAGCCGACCGCCGTACTCTGCAAGGCATGGCGAGTTGATTCGGGCGGGTTGTTCCACTAGCCTCGGCGACGAGCAGCACTATAGGGGGATTTCAGTGGCAAGCTCGGATGGGACCGCCCAAGATTTCGCGTTCATTCCGGATGATGTAGCTGATGCGGGCAGGTATGTCCAATTGGTTGCTGAATCGCTGGTAAACGGACTGAACTCGCTGGATACCGATATCTCAGCGCTGTTGGGCTCATGGAAAGGCACTTCGGCCGATGCATACTCGGTCGGCTGGACTGAAGCTAAACAAGGGGCAGAAACAGTCTTGGAAGCGCTGCAAGATATGGCCGAACTGCTTGGGGTCACCAGTCAGGCATTCACGCACCAGGATCAGTTGTCGGCCTCGGACACGACCGCCCTTTCTAGTTCGCTGGATCTGCCGGGGATGTGATGGTCGACAATTCTCAGCCATTCCGTGTGAGTCTTTCCGAACTCGAGCAGATCACCGCCCGTGTGGACGGGTTCGTGGGTTTCTTGAATGACAGCCTTTCTGGCCTGAGGCAGCGTATCGAGGCAGTGCAGCAGAACTGGAACGGCGCCGCTGCCGACGCCCAGGCACAAGCTTTCGCCGAATGGGTTACAGGTGCAACCGATGTTGCCGAGGGTATCGAAGCGATGAAGCTCTCCGCGAGGGCTGCGCATGACAGATATGCCGCGGCTGTCGCGGCAAACCTTCGAATGCTAGGCCGCGGATAATGGCCGGTACCGATGAACTTGTTGTAGATCCATTGGTATACACATTGGCCGGTGCCAACCTTAATTCTTACGCCTGTACGTTCCAAAAGATCTTTTCCAATCAGATGGGTGCGTTGATCGGGACCGGATCGATGGGTGGGAACGTCGGAAAATCCAAAGAATGGGCGACTTCATACGACGACACTGTCGCTGAAGCGATGAGATTGACACAGTCGCTCATCGAGGCCATGGGCAATTACGCCAGTGTCCTACAAACATACGGCTATACCTATGCTCTCGCGGATTACAGCAAAGGAAGTGGCCGAGCTGAGCCGGCTGAGCCATCACCTTTTCCTGCTGCTTGGGTTTCCTGCGTTGTCCCGCCGCCGTCTGCTGGCGGTCCCGATAGTGGATTATTCGATGATATCGGCTTCGCGGTGTCCGCGCTGGAAGACTTCGGGGTCTCGATCCCCGACGGTGAACCGGACAAGCTTCAGACCGCTGCCGACGCCTGGGCGAAGTTCGCCTCGGCTGATGGTGCGGGCAATTTGCCTGGACTTTTGGACACTGTAGCAAACGGTTTCGAGTCGGAAACGGCGCCGGGGCTGGAATATATTGACGACGATATCCGTGCCATGAAGACCGCCGCGCAGTCCGTTCTCGACTTGTACTCGAAAATCGCGCAATCCTGCCGTGACCATAAGTCTGCGGTAGTAAAGCTTCGCGAGAAACTTCAAGGTCTGCTTCGGGATCTTGCCGTCGATATTACGATCGAAATTGCCACCGGGGTGGTGTTCGGCGCTGTCGCCGGAGCGCTGACCGCAGGTTTCGGGGCTGCGGCTGTAGCTGCAGCTAAGACGGCAAAGATTCTGGAAAAGGTTAGGAAGTACTCCGTAAAGGTCATCGATATACTCGGTGAAGTCGGGTTCAAGATACTCAAAGCTCTCGATGAATTTCCGGCCAACTGTCGCGAAGAATTGCAGCGCATAAAGGATTTGTTGGCGAAGGCGGTAGCGAAGTTCGCTAACCCTAAGCAGTTGGGCGATCTTTTTTCTGGCCGCACGCCGAAGGCCAGTGAGTTGGAAGACTTCGCGAAGAGCCAAGGCTGGGTCCGCTCGCAAACCGAGAACGGCCCAGTGAAGTATACGGATAGCAATGGTGTCGTACGAATTACTCTGAAAAGTGGGAGTGGTCGTGCACCAGGGAGTGCAAGTCCACACGTAGAGATTCGTGACGGGGCCGGGCAGAGGACAGATCCTGACGGAAATCCCGTCACTCGGAAGAGTCCTGGAAATCACACTCCTATAGATTGGGACCTACAATGACCCGTGACTATACGGATTTTCCGGAATTATCCCATCTCTATCTGGAGGATAGTTACGTCCTCAAGATTGTTGAGGGTCCGACTGAGCTTCGGTTTTTCTTGGAGGCGGTGCTCACTCCCGGCAGTCCGGATTACCACGATCCGAAGCAGGGGGAACAGTACTGCTATCAAAACGGCGAACTGATCTTTCTGGATGTTCGTAGTGTCAAGTGGGTCGCTAGGTCAATGCATGAGTACCGCGACGCTACCGGATCGGAAGACCTCGGAAATATCGACAGCCTGATTGAACGGGATGGGATCTATGAGGTTGAAGGGGACTGGGGGCGAGTCGAAATATCGAGTGCTCGTGACCCGCAATTCATAGGGCGCTCAGCACCGGATTGATATCGGTGGTCCACCGCGTCAGCGGACTGCGAGGAATCAGGCATCGACAGCAGTTGGTGCCTTGTCCGAGAGAGTTGATGCCGTAATCGTCGGGGTGGCGGGTTGATCTCGGGCAGGTGATCGGTGATGTTGCCGGTAGAGGTGGTGCTCGGACGACCTGCCGACCGAACAGGACAGATCGAAACTCGGACTGCCACCGACCCTGCTCCCGGTCCGGGCCGACGGCGTGCACCAGAGGCCGATGTTCGACCCCCGCCGCCAAGAATCATCTGCGCGGCATGCGCCTGACCGACCCCGAATTGGATGATCCGCGGATCGCGTCGGCGTGGTTCACCGCGCACCGCGCCGCA
>DASRYX010000416.1:0-5926 GCA_035686985.1 Planctomycetaceae bacterium
TATCAAACTCGCCGACATCACTTTCGCCGATGACGACACCATTGCCCCGCTCTCCTCGTTCGCACCGCTGATGACCGTGCTGGGCAAACTAGAGATTGGGGTGGTCTCCGCAGACTAAGCGAGCCGCGAAGGAAACACCTGCTGCGGGAGCGTGGGTGGTTGAAAATCGGACGGCTTGTAAGATTTACGCGCGAACTTTCGTGTAACGATTACAACGATTGCACGGTTGACGAGGGCGATGTGAGATCTGAAAAACGGGCGATTCTTTGCAAGTCGTTTTTAATCAACAACTTGTCACTTTGGACGTGACGGCGAAAAACACGAAAAGCGGTTTCGGCACAGGGCGTGCTTTAGCTCAGACCGGCGAAAGCCAAAACGTACGAAAGATCAGGTTGGTTCTCTATCAGCCTGTTTCGTTCGAATATCCTGCCGGCCCGAGGGAGACGGGCTACGCCCTGCCTTACACCACACCTCACCACTCTCGCCTACACTAGGCCGGATCACTACCCGCAGTGATCCGGCCTCTTGCCTTTTCCAGGCATTGCTAATTCACTGCCGGTTCCAGCTCACGAGCCGAGAATTTGGCACTTGCCAGCCGTTTGGCCTGCGCTGCCGACGTATCCGCGGAGAGCGTCAGTGTCACCGTCCAGTGGCCGTCTTGCGGGGCGACGAATTCCCAGTGCGGGATGACCGCACAACTCTGATGCACGAGTTCAAATCCGCTTTCCGACTGGCTGACGGTCTCGATCGGCATGGCCCAGATACCTGCCGCAACGGATGTTTCCAAGGCGACATCCACGCCGAGCCATTCATCCACGAGGCCGATGCGGTCCATCTTCGGAACATTCAGCTGGGCGTCCAGCGTGCCGATCTGCCGGCCGAGGTCGTTGTAGTAGTACCGGTCACTCGCGCCGCCGGGCATCGCGGCAAAGTTGAACTCGACGCCGAAGTGAATCGGCAAGCCCGCCGGCAATTGATCGAGTTCGTAAACGATCGTGAAGACGCCCGAGTTATCGGCGTCTGCCCGTACGGACTTCGTCACCTTCACCGAGTACGGCCCGAGCTTGCCCTCACGCCATTGCCGGGCTTCCACGATCCGTGCCGAACGCCGCAGCAGCGATTGATACACCCCAGCCGCGAAGTCGCCGACGTGTCCCTGCCCACCCGCGAAAGTTTCGAACGCAATCCCCGGCTGCAGGAAATGGTCGACGAGACTCTTCCGCGGCCAGTGATCATAGGCGAGCTTCTGATCCAGCCCGGCCTGCTTGAACCGGACCGCACCGTTGGGATCGACGCCGCCGCCGTGTTCGGAAACGTTGCCCGATCGCGCGGCTTCTCGAATGCGGTCATGGTACGGCTCAAACCTGCGGTCCAGCGTGGCGAGCAGGTTGGTGCTGATGCCGCGGATGTCCCATTCGTAAAGATGGCCACCCCGGTTCGGTGACAGCCACCCGATCATGCGATCGGTCGCGATCCGCAGTTCCTTGCGCGCATCGCGGTTGTAGTCGTCGGCGTCGAGTTGCACCCAGGTGTCAGGCCGTCCGCTGACCTGTTCGAGCAACGTTTCCGCCTGAATCAGTCGACTGTAAACCGCGTTGCGCAAGTGGGGGAGATACAGCCCGCCAAACGCGCCATGCCAGTAAGGGCAATTGCACTGCGCCTGATAAAGCAGTCGTCGCGCTTCCTGCAGTTCGACGCGATGGTCGCGTGCCGTCGCGTGTTGCTCTGTTGTTTCGAGCCGCTGGCTGACCTCCAGCATCCGGCAGTACATCTCATTCGATTCGGGATACTTGACAAGAAAGTTCCGCCAGAAGCCCGCGCGATAGAACGGCTTGATCCGCGGCCAGTCGGCGAATCGCTCCAGCGTTTGCTGCTGGTGCTTATATGCGAGCTGCTTCTCCGCGGGGAGCGCCCATTCGGTCATCTCGCGGTAGCTGGCGTCGGGCAGGTATTGCCGTCCCAGTGGCGAGACGTGATCCACCGCTTCGGCGAGCGTTGTGACCTTCAGCCAGTGCTGATTCTCGCGCAGTGTCTGGAAGAACCGTCGCAGCCAGCCGTCGCGATAGACATGATCCTTCGATCCCGGCCACACGCCGAATTTCTCGCCGTCATCGCCGAAGACCAGAATCGGATTATGGAACCGCTCGTTGATGTGCCCGCAGTGCTGAATGATCTCATGCGGGTGCGCATACGGAATCAGATACCGCAGGCGCTCACTCCCCGCGAAGACCTTTACCAGACGACCGTCATTCTCGGTGAGATAGAATCCGTGCAGGTCGTCGTCGTTCAAGCCGGCATTGCGGAAGTGCGTGTCATCGAGCAGCGTGTACTCAATTCCGGCCTCCGCAATGTCGCTGGCGAAGCTCTGTTCCCACACGCGCTCGGGCACCCACATCCCGCGGACCGTCGCGCCGAGCGTCTGCTCCAGGAACGACTTGTACGCGTTCATCTGTCCGATGCGATCGCGGCGCGGCAAGCACGCGAGAATCGGTTCATAGAACGGACCGCCGAGGATTTCCACCTGGCCGCGTGCAATGAGGCCGCGCAGGCGGTCGACATATTCGGGGTGTGCCTGCACCATCCATTCGAGGAGGGAACCCGAGTTATGGAGCACAACCGGGATCTCGGGATACTCATCAAGGAGATCCAGGAATGGTGCGTAACTGTCGGCGTACGCTCCTTCGAACACTCCGTCGAAGTTACCGATCGGCTGATGGTTGTGCAGTGTGAGAATCAGTCGTGTCTGGCCCGGCATACCACCGCCTCTTCGCAAACGAAAATCCGTCGTCGTGCAGCGTCGCGAGCGCGGACGGCCGGCAGGAGCGTCTCACCGAGGGCTGGGAATCATTCCCTATGTACGGACGATCCCTGTCCCCGCCGTTACGGTCCCTGCATTCGGAATCATCGTCCATTCCGGCCGGGGAACTTCAGGATGGTGGCCGCCGCCGCGGGAAAGCCCTGCCGCCGACGAACGCAGAATGCGCGTAAGTCGCGACTGGAGAACCTATTGTGAATGGGGCCGGTCGGACTCGAACCGACAACCTTAGGATTATGAGTCCCGCGCTCTAACCGATTGAGCTACGGCCCCGACGCCCGCCGGCATCCTGCGATGCAGCGAGCGGCTCGTGGTCAGCGGGCTATCCAGCCGACGACCTGGAGGCGAACGGCCAGAAGGTTCTGTCGGCGGAGGTCGGCGGAGAACTCAATCATTCATCGAGCCCGGCAAGACAACGCATAGGGGAGACTCAGACACGCGGAACAAAAGTATCGGTTGAAGCGCGACGCTTTGCAAGCGGATTGTTCACTACCGCGTTAT
This sequence comes from Planctomycetaceae bacterium, assembly GCA_035686985.1. GTDB lineage: Bacteria > Planctomycetota > Planctomycetia > Planctomycetales > Planctomycetaceae > DSVQ01. The sequence continues at coordinate 3,317 of DASRYX010000416.1, forward strand.
TCGTCCTCGCTGGTGCTGAGAACCGCGAGGAACGCCTTCTGGGGAATCTCGACCTGGCCGAACTGCTTGAGCCGCTTCTTGCCTTCTTTCTGCTTGCTGAGCAACTTTTTCTTGCGGCTGATGTCGCCGCCGTAGCACTTGGCCGTCACGTCCTTCCGGACAGCCTGAATCGTCTCCCGCGCGATGACGCGTCCGCCCAGCGCGGCCTGCAAAGGAATCTCGAACTGATGACGGCTGATTTCTTCCTTCAATTTTTTGCACACAGCGCGGCCGCGGCGTTCAGCTTGTGAGCGATGCACAATCACGGCGAGCGCATCGACCTTCTCGCTTTTGACGAGGATGTCCATCTTCACGAGGTCAGCGGATCGAAACCCGATCACCTCATAATTCATTGTGCCATAACCCGCGGTGATGCTCTTCAACTTGTCATACATATCGAAGACGATTTCAGCGAGCGGCAGTTCATACGTGAGTTGGGCGCGGTTGGGACCGAGGTACTCCGTCGTCAGATATGTTCCCCGGCGGTCGGCGCACAGCTGCATGATCGGGCCGATGCGGTCACTCGGAAGGATGAAATGCACTTTTGCAATCGGCTCGCGCAGTTCCTTGATCGAACCGGCGTCGGGAACATCCTGCGGGCTATCCAGCGTCGTCACCTCGTCGTTCGTTCTGACCAGCTGGTACGTGACGTTGGGTGCCGTTTGAATCAGGTCGACGTCGGCTTCCTTCTCGAGCCGCTGCTGGATGATTTCCATGTGCAGCATACCGAGAAAGCCGCAGCGGAAACCGAAGCCGAGGGCGTCGCTGGTGTCCGGGGAAAACGAGAAGCTGGCGTCGTTGAGACTCATCTTCTGCAGTTGATCGCGCAGATGTTCGAAGTCGGTGGCATCGATCGGGTACATCCCGCAGAACACCATCTGCTGAGGAACTTCATAACCGGGAAGCGCCGCCAGGGCGCGGTTGTGAAAATCGGTGACGGTATCGCCGACGTGCACGTTTCCGAGCACCTTGATCCCGGTGATGATGTATCCCACCTGACCGGGTCCCAAATCTTCGCAAGCCACCATATCCGGGCGGAACTGACCAATCTCCAGCACTTCATGCGCGAGATTGGACTTCATGAACAGGACCTTCTGTCCACGACGGATCGATCCATCCACAACCCGGATATAAGTCACGACGCCGCGGTAAACATCATATTTACTATCAAAAATGAGTGCTGTCAGCGGCTTGTTCGGATCACCTTTCGGCGCGGGAATGCGATTGATGATGGCCCGGAAGCACTCTTCGATCCCGATGCCCGACTTGCCACTCGTCTTGAGGACATCCGTGGTGTCCAGGCCGACGACGGTTTCGATTTCTTCGAGAACTTCGGGGATGCGCGTGATCGGCAGGTCGACCTTGTTGACGACCGGGATTACTTCGAGGTCCGCATTGATCGCTGCATAGGCATTGGCGACCGTCTGGGCCTGAACGCCTTGAAAAGCATCAACCAGCAAGAGCGCTCCTTCGCACGCTGCAAGGCTGCGAGAGACTTCGTAATGAAAGTCCACGTGGCCGGGTGTATCGATGAAATTGATCTCGTACTGGACGCCGTCGAGGGTGTAATTGATCGCGACGGCCCGGGCTTTCACGGTGATGCCGCGTTCCCGCTCAACTTCGAGGTCGTCGAGGATCTGCTCCTGAAACTGGCGCTGCGTGATGGCACCGCTCTTGAGGAGCAACTGGTCGGAAAGCGTGCTCTTTCCATGGTCAATATGAGCGACAATGGAGAAGTTACGAATACGGCTTTGATCGAACATGGGAGGCCAAAAGGCAATTCGGACAAGGGGTTAGCGCACCAGGTGAGCATCGGAAGCGGGAGCGGTCGGGGCGGTCCGGTCGCCGTCGAGCCCCGTATTCTATCCGCCAACCGCCGGGGTCGAAAGACCGGTCGATATCCGGCGATTTCACAATTCGCGTGAATCTGGGCGATCCGCTAAAGCTGTGACGACACCGATTCTCAACGTTTTCGCCTCTCGGGCCTGATTTATTCGTACCGATTGTGTGTGCTGTGCCGATGGTAGGAACGGGTGCTTGCCTCGGGATGGGTTGCTGCGCCAAAGTCGTCTGTTTCAAACGCAGGTTGCCATGGAACTCGCTCCGTCCGGTCAATTGGTGATTACCGCCGCCGGGGATGTGTATGGACCCGACACCCCGGAGAACCAGGAACTGGCGCGGCGGATTCGGGCCTGTATCAATGCCTGCGCGGGGCTGACCACCGAGGACCTGGAAAACGGCATGATCCAGGACTTGTGCCGGACAATGATGCAGGTCGCACCCCTGCTGCAGTCGCAGCAAAAGGAACTCCGCAACCGCGCGGCGTGACCCTATCTAATTGATCATCACGCCCGGATGCTGTCGGCGCCAGTCCTGCAGCGCTTCTTGCAGCTGTTGGCCGCTCGCGGTGCCGGTGGTGCCGAGTTGGCGCACCGTGACCGACGCCACCAGATTCCCCACCAGCGCCGCTTCCGCGGGCGTCGCGCCACTGATCAGCGCCAGCACCGCCCCAGCCGTCGCGCTGTCCCCCGCTCCCGTCGGATCAATCGGTCCACGCACTGATAACCCAGG
>DASRYX010000417.1:0-3913 GCA_035686985.1 Planctomycetaceae bacterium
GACAACGCCATCGCCCCAACGCCCACTTGACAATCGCGAAAAAAATGCCGCCGGGTGATGTCGCGCAACGGCGTGGCTGATGCGAGCGACTGATTCATGACGGTTCCTCGTCCGGTTCGACGGACAGCCAATCTTCAGCACATTTCAGCAAGAGATTCACCGGTAATCCGAAGCCGGGCAACAATGGCGATGTGATTTTATCCCCGGCAGCGACCACGGTCGTTGAAACTCCATTATCTGCTGACCGGAAGATTGCCAGATTTCGGCGAAAGCGGTCGAAGATCCAATACTCCTTAACTCCTTCCGCGAGATACTCTTCCAGCTTATGAACGTAGTCCCGTTGCCAGCTGCGGTGACCGGCGGAGAGAAACTCCACGGCGATTGCAGGAATGTCCCGCTTAACGCTGGGTACTCGTCCCAAGCCGATCCAGACAACGCGATCGGCTCGCCGTTGGCTGCGCTTCGTGCGGATATATTGTTCGGAAAGAGTCTTGTCGATGATGCCGGGATTCTGCTCCGCGTAAGTCCGCAGTGCATGTCCGAGTTCCTCATTGGGATCTGCTTCCATCGGACCTGGCGCAGCGTTCACAATCAGAACCTCTTCGATGAGTTCGTAGTTGTACTCCTCGTCGGACTCCTCGATCGCGTCGAACTCCGCGGCGGTCATGATGCGGCCGTTGTCGTTCGGTCCGACAACTCGGGGGAATCGGTCGGCCAATGCTCGTAATGGAGACGGTGTCGAGGGCTGATCAAGTATCGTCGTCATGAAAGAACGCCGCAATGACCTGTGGATGATGCCGTGTGATGCACCCAGTGTATCAGAATTCCACCTTGATATGTTCGCGCTGATAGATCGGCAGGTGGCGGTAGTAGACTTCGAGGGTCATCACGCACAGGCAGGTCATGTAATGTCGACCGCCGGAACTGCCGTGCGGGTCGGCGGGGTCCCAGCTGCCCGCGGAGTGGCCTTTCGCCAGTTGATGCTGCGTCGTTGTCAGGCGGTCCCGCATGATGGTGTTCCATCGCGTCCACTCTTCGCCGCCCCAATGATGCATCACCTGCGTGGCGTAATAGTTGTAGTACATATTGTTCGGCTGCGGCTTGGTTTTGTCGAGGAACTCCACGCCCTTCTGCAGCCCTTCCTGCTTGCGATCCCAGCCGAGATACATCCGGCAGAGCAGACCCACCGCCGTCGTCGTGGGATTCAGGCGTTCGGGGCTGTCGTAACCGTAGAGCGAACCATCGGGGCTGGCCATCTTGTCGAGGAACAGATCCGCTCCTTTGAACGTTATGCCGGGAAATTTGATCTTCGCGTTCTGGGCGCTTTTCAAAGCCATGACTTGCCAGCCCACGACCGAGGTATCGCCGGGTTGACGCGGCTGGTAACGCCAGCCGCCCCCTTTTGGATCTTGTGCGGCGACGATGAATTTCACGGCGTTCATCGCGGGCGGACGGTATTTCGCGTCTTTTGACAGAGCCACAATCTCCGACAGCGCAATGGTGGCGATCCCGTGGGAATAAAACGCGGCGTGACCGTGATCGGCCGCCAGTTCCCCGCGGAGATCGAACCCGTCCGGTGTGATTTTTCCCATCTTCACGAGCGCATCCACGCCGTTGCGCACCTGCTTCTGGTAGTCCCCTTTTTCATGTGTGTGACCGCCGCCGAGATAGGCCAGCAGCGCCAGTCCCGTCGCCGCGATCCGGCATTCTTTCATGTTGCCAGGGCTGCTGCATTTGCCGTCGCAGTCTTTGCACTCGTTGTGATCGAAACTCCAACTGCCATCCGGCAACTGATGCGTCGCAAGCCATTTCAGTCCCGAGGCCACGGCGGCTTCGCTTGACGAGTTGCCGCCGAATTGCTTCACCAGCGCCGATTTGCCGGCTTTGGTGCGGCCGGAAGTCACATCCCCAACTTTGATGCCCGAAATGTTGCCCAGGCTGATCGCTTCGTTGCTGCCAATCGCGACGGTGGGATCGAGATCATTGATGTCGAGCGTCATCCCCGCCGTGGAATCGGCAACGGCGGTTGCGGCGATATTCTCGATGATGGAGTTGGTGGGCGTGCTCTCCATCTGATCCGTCGTCGGTGCCGCCAGTGAACGTTCAACGATCGGTTCGGCCGGCACTTCATCGAACACGGTAATGGTGCTGATGATTTTCTCCACGCCCGCGCTACCGAACGTGAAGAGACCGCAGATCAGCAGGGCGACCGCGTGGACCGACAGGCTGACGCCGAATTTGGTGGCCGCCGTCTTCCAGTCGGTCTTCCGTTCGACACGGGGAAGTGCTGAGGGCGGAACGGGTCGGCCGGATCGGACCGTGGTCTTGGCCGGCGTGGACGAGGCTCCCGCGGGACGGGGCGGTTGGGCCGTGCTCATCGCGAATCATCCTGACAGGAAACGAGTCGGGCGGAAGTGCACTCACAGCAGCAAAGACATCGGCGGTGGCCCGGGCAAGTCCTTTTGTCGAAATTGCTTATGGCACGAAAACGATGGGAAGCTCCAGCAGGCGTGGAACGTGAAAGGCGATCAGGCATGCTACGACATTCCGTCTGGGCGGAGCAATCCATAACGATTTGAAAGGTTCGGCTGAGCTGCTGTGATGGGGGAATCGGGAGATGACCCCTGCCTTCGCGGAAAGTGTTCGTCACGGTTTTGAGACGATCATGTCTTTTTCAACGAGAGGCTTCCGGGCGGTCGCTTTGGAGGTCCTTCCGGCAACAGATCGGTTAATATCAATGCATCGGATTTTGTTTCTTCGGAGAACGCTTCTCGATGCGATGTGGCGCGATTTGGCTCGTGATAGTGCTGACAGGTGTCGCTTCCGTATGGGCGAATGACGCCGATGAGCGGTTGTTTGAAACGCAGGTGCGGCCGGTTCTTGCTGCGCATTGCCTCTCGTGTCACGGGCCGGACAAGCAGGAATCGGGGCTGCGGGTGGATTCCCGGGCGGCGCTGATGGCCGGCGGTGATCGCGGGCCGGCGATCGTGCCGGGCAAACTGGACGAAAGTCCGCTGATCGAGCTCATCCGTCGCACCGGGGAGACGAAAATGCCTCCGGCCGCGCCGTTGACGGCGGCACAAGTCGCCGCGCTCGAGGAATGGGTTCGCCGCGGAGCGATCTGGCCCGAGTCGCCGAATCAGAATGGACTCGCCGACGCCTGGCGGACGCACTGGGCGTTTCAACCCGTCGCCTCGCCGATCCCGCCGGCGAACGATCAACGACATCCCGTGGATGCCTTCGTTGCCGAGAAGCAGCGTGAGCAACAGCTGGCGTACGCCCCGCTGGCGGACGCGCGGACCCGGTTGCGACGGTTGTCCTACACGTTGCGGGGACTCCCGCCGACCGTCGAAGAGATCGCGGACTTTGGAGCCGATTCGTCTCCCGATGCCTGGGAGCGCTGGATCGATCGCTATCTTGCCGCCCCACAATATGGCGAGCGCTGGGGCCGCCATTGGCTGGACACCGCCCGCTATGCCGACACGAAGGGCTACGTGTTCTTTGAGGACCGCAGCTATCCGTGGGCTTACACCTATCGCGATTATGTCATCGCATCATTGAACGGTGACGTGCCCTACAACCGCTTCGTGCAGGAGCAGATTGCGGGCGACCTCCTCACTCCGATCGACGATCGGGACCCGCGGGCGGGGTTGGGATTTTTGACGGTCGGCTCGCACTTCATGGGGAACGTGCACGACATCACCGACGACCGCATCGATGTTGTGCTGCGCGGGGTCATGGGCCTGACGGTGACCTGTGCCCGGTGTCACGACCATAAGTTCGATCCGATCTCGCAAGCCGACTACTACGGACTGTACGGCGTCTTGCGCAGTACGGAAGAACCACTCGTCGCCCCCGCGCTGGGAGCCCGCCCGTTGCATGAAGAGAGCGAGTTTTTCGAGCAGGAACTGGC
>DASRYX010000418.1:0-3729 GCA_035686985.1 Planctomycetaceae bacterium
GGTAAGGCACGGCGAACTTCGCCCCCGCGAACGTGCTGAGAAAATTAATCCGCATGACCTGCTCAACCATGTCGAGACTGGTGTCATCAATCGTCGTCGCCGGGGGATGGACACCCGCGTTGTTGATCAGGCAATCGATGCGGCCCCACTTCGCGGCGACCTCTTCAACGATGCGCTGAAAAGCAACGGGGTCACTGACATCGCAGCCCCAACATTCCACGAGGCCGGGTCCGCTCGCGGTGCATTCAGCGGCAGTAGCCTTCCCCGCGGCGATATCCCGGTCGAGAATCGCGACGCGCCCGCCTTCCTGGCAGAACACGGCGGCACACCCTGCACCGATCCCCTTCCCGCCCCCGGTCACAATCACCACGCGCCCGTGAAACCGTCCCGCCATCTGACTGCTTTCTCTTATCCGAATGCCGACTGCCCAGTGCCGTATGTTCCGGTTGTCACGTTCGTATCGCAAGGGACGATGATGCCAAGGAATGCGTTTTGACAGGGGCCGAATCGTGACCTACGGTTGCCATACGTGATCTCGCGAAATCCCCAAGAGTCGCCTCCATGCCTGCCCCTGGCCGTTCTGACAATCACGCTCCGCGTGACGCTGCCCGCGAGCCGTCGGCGCTCAGTCTGCCGGAATCGCTGACCACCCTCGAAAACCTCGATCTCGATTTTTCCGATCTGGAAAAGGAAATCGACGATCAGGATTCCCCATTACATCGGCCGCCACCACCGGTCACACCAATTCACGGTCCCGCTCCCGAAGCCCGGCTCTCGGAACTCTTCCGCCGTGTCGAATCACTGCTCGGGAAGAAGCCGGCGGTCAAGGAAGAGGCTTTCATTCCGGAATGTCCGGCCACATTGGACGCCGCCGGGCTCACCGCCGATGAAGTCGAACGGTTGATGCTCAAATATCTGCTGTCCAAGGGTTCGAACCCGGGCCGCATGATTGCCCAGCAGATCCGCTTGCCGTTCGCCTTGATCGACCCGCTGCTGAAAACGATGAAGCGTGACCAGATGGTGGCGCTCGCCGGTTCCGCCGAGATGGGCGACTACGTTTACGCGATCACCGACATCGGTCGCGAGCGTGCGCGCCGGTATGTCGAAGAGTGCACCTACTTTGGTGCCGCGCCGGTGTGCCTGCGCGACTATCTCAAAGCCATGGAAGCCCAGTCGATCGGTGGCGTCCCGGCGACACGGGCGGATCTCGAAGAAGCGTTCAGCGACATTCTCGTCAGCGATGAGATGCTCGACCGTCTCGGCCCCGCGATCAACTCCGGCCGCGGCATGTTCCTGTTCGGCGAAGCCGGGAACGGGAAAACCAGCATCGCCGAACGCATCACCCGTTGCTTCGGATCGACCATCTGGATTCCTCGCGCGCTCGGCATCGACGGAGAAATTATCCGCCTGTACGACCCCGGTTTGCACGAGGAAGTTGCCGCTTCGTCAACGGGAGGACTGTTCGATCTTACCGGTGTTGATCCCCGCTGGATCCAGATCACCCGCCCGACGCTCATCGTCGGTGGTGAACTGACAATGTCGCAACTGGAAGTGACGCTCAACACGCAAACCCACATCTGCGAAGCGCCGCTGCAACTGAAAAGCAACTGCGGCACGCTGGTCATCGACGACTTCGGCCGGCAACGCATGCCCGTGACCGAACTCCTCAACCGCTGGATCGTGCCGCTGGAAAAGCGCTACGACTTCCTGAACATGCCCAGCGGGAAGAAGATTCAGGTTCCGTTCGATCAGTTGATCATTTTCTCGACGAACCTCGAACCGCGTGACCTCGTGGACGGGGCGTTTCTCCGCCGGATCCCGTACAAGATTCAGGTGCCCGATCCGACCGAGGAGCAATTTCGGGAGATGATGCGCCGCATCGCCCCGCGGCTTGGGTTCCAGTACGAAGAACCGCCGGTGGATCATCTGATCGAGAAGCACTACCGGGCCGTGAAGCGCCCGTTCCGTTCGTGCCAGCCGCGTGACTTGCTGCTGCAGGTGAAAAATTTCTGCAGCTACCACAAGCTCCCGAAACGCATGTCCGCCGAAGCGTTCGACTTCGCGGTCGAGAATTATTTCTCGGTGATGTAGCCGTGGGGATTGGTCCCCGCGCGTCGCGTCCAACGTGCCACTGCTTTGTCCGCGAAGCAGTGGCACAACTGACTTTTCATCCGAAAGCGCCCCGGCTTCTCCACCGGGGCGTTTCCATTGTAGACTGCCCACGGGGAGGACACTCGCAGATGGCTACGCCTGTAGATCGCGTTTACGCAGTCCTTGTAATCGCCTTGATGTTGATCGGCGGCAGCTCGTTTCTTTGTGCCGCAGGCTATTTCATGCTGCCAGCACAAGAAATGGAAACAAGGGCCGAACTCTTGCGCAGCCAACGAACCGGCGACCCGATTTCGGATCAAGAAATCGAAACCCATCTAGGACGGCTGCGGCGGTCTCGCGATATCTATGGGCTGCTTTGCATTCCAAACACGCTTTCAGGGGTGATGGTCCTTATGGCTCTTGTCCTGCTGTCGAGAGTGAACAGGCCAGCCACGACTTAGTTCCGTTGGTAGAATCGGGGGCATGGAAGACGAGCATCCCCAGTCGCGTCGCCCAGAAGAGTTCCTGTGGTTCGCCCCTTGGTCATGGGAGTCGATCCTTCTTGTACGCGTAATTCTGGTTGCTGCTACGATCGCGATCTTGGCTTGGGCAGCATTCTGCACCGTCTGTGCGATAACTCTGACGCCGGCACATCCAGAAGACCCCTGAAAAACAACCTATTTCAAAATGCATCACTACCGCATTCGCGACATGGATCGCATGAACCATTAAACTTAACGCTGATGAATTGCCTTGTTTCGGTGACGCTTTGCTGCTCGCCTGATGTGAGTCCTCCGTTTCATGCATCTGTCTTCGCTCGTCGTAGCACAGCGTTTTGGCTTACCATCCCTCGGTTATGGCGTCGGGCTGCGTTCGCCCCACTTTCCCTATCTGCTGCAACACTACGCGAACGTTGACTGGTTCGAGATCATCTCCGAGAACTTCCTCGACTCCGGGGGACGGCCGCGTCATGTGTTGGATCAGCTGGCCGAGCGGTATCCGGTCGTGATGCATGGGGTGTCGATGTCGATCGGCAGCACCGATCCGCTGGACCGACTTTATCTGGCCAAACTGAAACAACTCGCGGATGAAATTCACGCCGCGTGGGTGTCGGATCATCTGTGCTGGACTGGCGTAGCGGGGTTGAACAGTCATGACCTGTTGCCGCTGCCGCTCACTGAAGAAGCGCTCCGTCATGTCGCCGCACGGGTGAAGACAGTGCAGGAAATCTTGGAACGGCCGCTGATTCTGGAGAACCCCAGTAGTTACGTGACGTTCGCGTGTTCCACGATGTCGGAACAGGATTTCCTGCTTGAGTTGTGCCACGAGACCGGCTGCGGCCTGCTGCTCGATGTGAACAACGTCTACGTCTCGAGCGTGAACCATGAGTTTGATCCGCACGAGTATCTGCGACAGTTGCCGGCGGATCGCATCGTACAGTTTCATCTCGCCGGACACACCAACTGCGGCACACATCTGATCGACACCCATGACGGTCCGGTCATCGACCCTGTGTGGCAGTTGTACCGCGAAGCCCGCGCACTCGCGCCCGGAGCCGCGACCTTGCTGGAGTGGGACGCCCGCATTCCCGAGTTCCCCGTGCTGGAAGCCGAGATTGCCAAAGCCAGGGCGATCTTC
>DASRYX010000419.1:0-15156 GCA_035686985.1 Planctomycetaceae bacterium
CCATAGATGTAGGCCCCCTGCAACTCGGGCAGCTTTGATCCGTAATACACCACGCCGCCGGTGAGCGACCGCGCTTCGACATGATGGTGCTCGACGACGGGCGGCCGAATCTCGCCGGGGCCGCGCGGCCGTTCCAGATAAAACGGATGGCTCCCCTCCTGCACGCTCCAGCCGTAGTTGCCGCCGCGCTCGACGACGTACACCTGCTCCCACAAGTCCTGCCCGTTCTGACCGACCCACAAATGGCCGGTCTTCCTGTCGAACGTCATCCGCCACGGATTGCGGAAGCCAAACGCCCAAATCTCCGGCTTCGCCTCGGGCACATCGATGAACGGATTATCCCTCGGCACCGAGTACGGCCGGTCTTTCTCGGGGTGATCAACATCCAGCCGCAGCATTACCGCGAGGTAATCGTTCAGACCTTGCCCGGTGTGCAGCGGATCGGAATCCGACGTGCCGTCACCGGTGACGCAGTACAGCATGCCATCCGGACCGAATGCGAGTTCGCCGCCGTTGTGACCGTTCGATTCCCACTGCAGAATCACCAGTTCCGATTGCGGATCGATCCCGTGCGGCGACTTCTTGCTGATGGTGTAGCGCACGATGAGATTATGCTTTGGCTCCCCTTTGGTCGGCCCATTGGTGATAAGGTAGAGGTAACCGTTGTCGACAAAGCGCGGGTGAAAGCAGGACCCGTAGATCAGGTGATCGATCTTCAACAGCTCGTCGAGCGTGGACGCATTTGGGTCATCCACGAACCGCCGCAATCGACCCGGTCCACCGCCGCCGCCTAGTGTTTCGACTACGATGAACGACCCGCGGCCGGGTTCCGCAGCGAGATACAACGGATCTTTCAATTCGAGCATCTCGAAGACGCGCGCCGTGCGATAAGGCGGCAACGGATCGGGCGAACCGACGACACGGGATGTCGTCCACGGTGTGCGTTGATCGATGCCGAACGGCCGCGGTTCCGCCGCGTCCGAAGACGCAATGAGCGCGGCACACACGGCGAACGCACCAGGCCACCACCGTCGGAACATTCTCCGCTCCTGCTTCCAGCCGTTCGAGAAGAACTGCGAGCACGGGTCAGAGAGTACTATCCAGCGGCGCGACGGTGATCGTCAAGCGCGAGTCTTAGCGAGCGTCGCGGCGTCAGCCCGACGAGTCCTGATCCACGGGCTCGCGACGGGTGGCCGGGGCTGGACCGAAGGGAAGCCCCGGAACGGACGGCGCGGATTGTACCGGGGCTTCGCGAGTACGCTCCACCCCCGGCCACTCGCCGCAGTCTGAGATCACCGCGGGGGTTCGACGATCACGCGGGTGCCAATGGCCAGTTGCGGCCAGACGCGGCCGACGGACGTGATCCGCACGGGGACCACAGGCTCGTCGCTGTTTCGCAGCGTTTGCGGGCCGACATCATCCACAACTCCCGCGAGCCGTTCCTGACCGGGGAACAGCAACGACAGCTTGACGCCCGGGTGGTATTCACCAGCGAGGGTCGACGGGATGTTCAGCGCCAGGAAGCGTTGTTCCTGATCATGCAGCTCCACAATCGTTTCCCCGGCGTGAATCGTGTCGCCGATCTGCTTGTTCCATAAACCAACACGGCCGTAGGTGTCGCTGGCAATCGTCAAACCGCTCGTTTGCACTTCGAGAGCCGTCAGCTCTTCCTGCGACTGTTTGAGCCGCGTCTCGGCGAGGTCGACACCCACCGAGGTCCGAATCTTGGCAGTCAGCGACTCTTCCAGTTGTTTCAACTCCGACATCCGCGCTTCGCACAGAGCGATTTGAACATCGAGGGCTTCGACGGCACTCGCGGCGGCGTCCTCTTTGAGCAGCAATTGCAGCCGTGCCGGGTTCGGCGGCTCATTCACCAGCGACAATGGCCGGATCAGCGTATCGGTCAGCGATTCATTGCCGGCGTCGAGGCTGACGGTCGTCAGCTGCTCTTTCCACGCCAGTTGCTCGACCTGGTGGTTGATCTTTTCTTTCGTGAGTGCGGCCAGTTTCAACTGCGTTTGAAACGCTTCGGATTTCAGTTCCCGCTGCCGCCATTGCAGATCGACTTCCGCCTGAGCCTGCATTTTCTGCAATTCGACTTCGCGGGCTTCAACGTCCCGCTTCTTCGCCGTGATGCGCGCGGCGAGCTGATCGTCGATCAATCGCAACAGGGGTGTGCCCGGGATGACTTCGGCTCCCGCGGGTGCCAGGATTTCGGCGATCTTCGCCGTCCGTCCGGCGGAGATCGCCGTCGTCTTGGCGAGGAGCGTCCCTTTCTGGCTGTCGGGCTTGGGCTGCTGAGCGCGGTCGCTCAGCGCGATCCCCGCGCACAGGGCGACTCCCCCGAAAAGAATCACCCGGACCCAAGAAGTCCGCCCGGCAGGCGGCGTGGTAGCAGTAGCGGCTGATGTCATCCGGAATCCATTCCTGGGCGATGCGGGCGGCAGACCCGCGGCAGCGATGAGTCCCCTTTTCCCATCGGCAGACACGGCAGATTCGATTCATCCGGAACGAGCCGATCCGTCAGCACTCTAGGGCAGTGCCTGCGACACTCTGCGCAGGCGGCAAAGTCCCTCGACAGAGGAAGGTGATAAATGTACAGTATCGCGTTCAGGAGCACAGCCATGCTTGAAACCGCCCAAGACTGGTCGATCGCCTGCGATGACATTGCGACGGAAGTCCTCACCGAAGCCGGTCTCTTCACGCCGCCGTTCGATATGTTTGAGCTGGCGCAGCGGCGTGCACTGAAGGTGATCTGGGACTCCGGTCAGGCCGGACGCGGGCGGTTCATGCGGCTGGAGCACAACGCGGCGATTTTTCTTCGTCCCGATGACCGCCCCGAGCGGTTGCACTGGACGATCGCGCATGAAATCGGTGAGACGCTCGCTTGGCGCGTCGCTCAACGCCTTGGCCTCGACGCCGCAGAACTCAGTCCACGGCAACGGGAAGCGATCGCCAATCAACTCGCGCAGCATCTGCTGTTGGGCGACGCTCCGTGGTCACGCGCCCTGCAAGCGGAGGGGCAACACCTTCTGCGGCTCAAGTCTTGCTTTCCTAATGCCAGTCATGAATTGATTGCCTGGCGGTTGCTTGATGGCGAGGACACCAAGATCGTTTCCATCATCGATAAGGGAGTCGTCTCCCGGCGTCGCGCGAATTTCGCCGCTCGCGCGCCCGCGGTCACACAAGACGAACAACGCTGCTGGGAACAGGCACGCATGGACGGCGATGCGAGTTGCGAACATGTTCACGGTCTGCTCGGTGATGACCGCAGGGCGCGCTGTCGAGCCTGGGCGATTCATGAACCCGGATGGCAGCGCGAGATTCTGATCACCTGGGTCGAGATTGAGTGACGCCGCGATTCATGCGAGCTGTAGGGTTTGCCGAGTTCGCGAGGCGAACATCTGACGGTGACCACTGCGAGGTTCGCCTTGAAGACTCGGCAAACCCTACGCATCTCGCCGCGTTGAACTGACAGCGTGGTTTGCTTTCGACTGTTCGACTGCTACCATGCAAGGCGACTCTCACACAGCCCGAACGGCGACTCGAAGGAGTGAGTGAAGATGAGATGGCGGCGGGATGGATGGATCGCGGCGGTGCTGGTCGCGATCGCATGGTCAGCAACGGACGCAGCGGAATCGACCAAGCCGATGAAAATCACGACAATTGAAGGCATCAGCGAGTATCGCCTCGAAAATGGCCTGAAAGTTCTCCTCTTCCCCGATCCTTCCAAGCCCACGGTCACGGTGAATCTCACCGTCTTCGTGGGTTCGCGGCATGAAGGTTACGGCGAAGCGGGCATGGCGCATCTCCTGGAGCACATGCTCTTCAAAGGGACGCCCACCAATCCGCAGGTGCCGAAGGCCTTGCAGTCCCGCGGCGCGGATTTCAACGGGACCACGTGGGTCGATCGCACGAATTACTATGAGACGCTGCCCGCGAGCGACGAGAATCTCGAGTTCGCGATCGCCCTCGAAGCCGACCGGATGGTCAACAGCTACGTGAAGGGGGAAGACCTCACGTCGGAAATGACCGTCGTCCGCAACGAATTTGAACGGGGTGAAAACGCACCGGCTCATATCCTCGGTCAGCGGATGATGGCGACCGCGTTCGAGTGGCATAACTACGGCAAGTCGACCATCGGCAATCGTGCGGACATTGAACGCGTGCCGGTAGATAGTCTTCGTCGGTTCTACAAGAAATACTATCAGCCCGATAACGCGATGCTCGTGATCGCCGGCCGTTATGACGAAGCGAAGGCGCTCGAATTCGTCGGCGAGCATTTCGGCACGATTCCCAAGCCGGAACGCGTACTGGAGCCGACATACACGGAAGAGCCTGCTCAGGACGGCGAACGGATGGTCACCCTCCGCCGCGTCGGCGATGTCGCCGTGATTGGCGCGGTCTATCACATTCCGGCCGGAGCACATCCCGATTTCCCGGCCGTCGACGTGCTGGAAGCCATCCTCACGCAACAGCCCTCCGGGCGTTTGTATAAGGCGCTCGTCGAACAGAAGAAAGCCGCCGATCTGAATGGGGCCGCGTTTGCCTGGCACGATCCCGGTGCCCTGCGGCTCATGGCGGAAGTCGCAACCGGCAACCCGCCGGAAACTGTGCTGGAAACGATGCTCGACACGATCGAAATCCTGATGGACCGCGGCGTCACGAAGGAAGAAGTCGAACGCGCCAAGCAGCGCCTGCTCAAGCAACGCGAACTTTCTGCGTCGAACAGTGCCGACATCGCCATCGAACTCAGCGAATGGGCCGCACAGGGCGACTGGCGGCTCTATTTCCTGTATCGCGACCGCTTAGAGCAGGTGTCGGTCGAAGACGTGAACCGTGTCGCGCGGGCTTATCTCGCACCGACCAACCGCACCGTCGGACTTTATGTTCCCACGGAACAGCCGCAGCGGACGAGCGTTCCCGCCACCCCCGAGCTGGCCGAAATGATCGGCGACTACAAGGGCCGCGAAGCCAGTTCCATCGGCGAGGCGTTCGATGTCGATCCGCTGAAGATCGAAGAACGGACCGAGCGGAAAACACTCGAAGGCTTGAAGGTCGCGCTGCTGCCCAAGAAGACTCGTGGCAACACCGTGATCGCGCGGCTGACACTGCGATACGGCACCCGCGAAACGTTGATGGGGATGGTCAAGGCCTCCGAGTTCCTGCCGGTGATGATGACCCGCGGAACAAAGCAGCTCACCCGCCAGCAATTGCAGGATGCGCTCGATCAGAACACGGCGACGCTGAACGCCTCGGGACAAGCCGGGGAAGCGACCTTCGCCATTCAGACGAAGCGTGACAAGCTGCCCGCCGTGCTCGACCTGCTGCGGCAGGTGCTACGGGAACCGACCTTGCCGTCCTCCGAACTCGATATCATCCGGCAGCAGGTGCGTTCGGATCTCGAACAGGGGCTGACCGATCCGCAAGCCCTCGCCGTGCGATTGGTGCAGAAGACGCTGAGCCCGTATCCGACGAACGATGTCCGCTACACGCCGACTATTCAGGAAGAGATGAAGCTCGTGCAGGATCTCGACGTCGCGGCGTTGCGAAAGCTGCACAGCGAATTCCTCAGCGCCCAGGCCGGTCAACTCACCCTCGTCGGCGACTTCGATGCGGAAGAAGTCCTGCCGATCTTCGAGAAGATGCTGAAGGGCTGGAAGAGCAAGCAGCCGTATGAACGGATCACGCGGACGGCGTATCTCGATGCCAAGCCGCAAACGGTGAAGATCGAGACGCCCGACAAGGCGAACGCGTTCTATTTCGCCGGCGAAGTCTTCGCAATGACCGATAGTCATCCCGATTATCCCGCGATGGTGATCGGTAACTATGTCTTCGGCGCGGGGGCGTTGTCCTCCCGGTTGGGTGACCGCGTGCGACAGAAGGAAGGCCTCTCCTACGGGGTCGGTTCGGTCTACCGGGCCGGTGCCCTTGATGAGCGGGCGTCGCTGTCGCTGTATGCGATTACGAATCCCGAGAACATCGAAAAGGTGCAGACCGCCATTCGTGAAGAGCTGGCGAAGCTGCTCGAAGACGGGATCACTCAGGCGGAACTCGACGCCGCGCGTGACGGTTACCTGCAGGCTCAGGCGGTCGGTCGCACCGAAGACCCCGCACTCGCCCGGGTGTTGGATGACACGTCGCTGGCGAACCGGACGATGGAGTACTACGCCGAGTTAGAAAAGAAGATCAAGGCGTTGACGCCGGAAGACGTCAACAAGACGTTCGCCAAGCACGTTTCAGCCGACAAACTGTTCATCGCCGTCGCGGGAGACTTTCGCAAGGAAGGCAAACCCGCCGGTGGTGCCGATCCGGGGAAACCGGTCAACAAATAGTTCGACCAGCCCGCAGCCCAGCCCTCGCTGGCGCTGCGGGCGGGTGGGTGGAGGTTACTCCGGTGTGACCAACAGCCCGAGGATCGTCTGTGCATACAGGCGGTGGCCGCAGTCATTGGGATGGTTGAGGCCGTTGCCGATCAGGTCGAGATCGTGCTTGTGCTGGAGCAGCTCCGTCCACACGGCAGTGAGATCCGCGAGCGCAATGCCTGGGCCGGTGAGTTCCTGCAGCACATCGCGATAGGCAGCAAACATCTCGCGCGGCGTGTGCACCCATTCCGCATTGCCGAGCATCGGTGCGACGAGAATGATTTCGGTCTCCGGGGCCGCGGCTTGAATCCGATCGAGGAGCGATTTGTTCTGTTCGCGGAACCAGCCGGGATTGCGGCGGCCGACATCGTTCATTCCGTAGGCCACGATGATCAGGTGCGGCTTCTCTTCGAGCAGTTTGTCGAGATCGGCGTTGCCGTTGGCGATGCTCCATCCGCCGACGGCTCGGTTCTTCAGCGTAATCGGACTGCGATACGCCTGCTGCAACTGCGCAGCGGCCAACTCCGGAAACGCGGGCATGTGCGGCGCGAACTTCCACATTCCCGAGGCATCGCCCCCGGCGGAAATGCTGTCCCCGCTGACACCGAGCGTGAGCGGTTGCCCCGCCTTCAATCGAGCAAAGGTTCGCGGCAGAACTTTTTCCGCCAGTGCCGGTTTCGGGCCTGACCAGACAGCGTTCGACCGCCGGTAAGTCACTTCGATCTGCCGGTCGTGGAACCAACTGCCCGTGTGATACATCAGGCTTTGCTCGGGATGTCCGACGCGGTGCTTGTAGCTGTCGGGGGATCCGGTCGGGACGAAGAGTTCCGACTGCTTGATGAACTTTACTGGTGCAGTCGCAGGGAAGATGAGCGTGCGTTTCTCGAGACCCAGCTCACAATCTTTGCCGACGGTGAAAGTCTGCGTGCCATCGGCCGACTTCACCGCGAGGATTTCTTCCGTGGGGAAGGCGAGCCGACCGACGAGTGGTGCCCCGTCTTTTTCTTGAAGCAGCACCGTGCTCTCACGATAGACCGTCGGTGACGCCCACGGCGGTTGGCGCAAATGCAGCGCCGGCAGTTGGCGAATGGTCGCCGCACGGACTTCTTCCGGCGTCGGGTCCGCGGCCAACCCGGGCATCGTAGACATCATCGCGAGAGCCAACAGAACGCAGATCCGCATAAATGAGTTCCCAAGAGTGACTGACGAGGTTGTCGCCGCATTGTGCCATGTATGGGCAACATCAGCCACTACTGATGGGCAACGCCCCCGGCGGTCGAGTAGACTGAATGTTTCGATTCCTCGAACCTCGCTCGCCGCGGCAGTGTCTCCGGCGGGAAGGTTTGCTGTCGATGGCCGTTATGCCCGTCCTGGCTGATTACGATGCAGGTCTGCAGGAGACGATGCTCGTCGACCGCATTCGCCTGCGCCGCAAATGGCGGGAAATCGCCGACGCCGAACGGGCCGGCAAACCTTTTGATCAAAAGCTTGCAAAGTGGCAAGCGGATCTCGATCGCGCTCGGCAACTGCGTTCCGAACGCGCCCAGCGTGTGCCGTCCATCACCTACGATGAGATGCTGCCCATTCACGCGCGGCATGATGAGATTCTGAGCACCATCCGCGATCATCAGGTCGTCGTGATCTGTGGCGAAACCGGATCGGGAAAGTCGACGCAGTTGCCGAAGATGTGCCTGGAACTGGGCCGCGGCATCGATGGCATGATCGGTCACACACAGCCACGCCGGATTGCAGCGCGGACAATCGCCGGGCGCGTCGCGGAAGAACTCCATGTGCCGCTCGGCCGTGAGGTCGGTTATCAGGTCCGGTTCAGCGATGTCACCAGCCCGCATACCCACATCAAGCTGATGACCGACGGGCTGTTGCTCGCGGAGTCGTCGACCGACCGCTGGCTCAACCGGTATGACACGCTGATCATCGACGAGGCCCACGAGCGCTCGTTGAACATCGATTTTCTGCTCGGGTATCTCCATCGCTTGTTGCCGAAGCGTCGCGACCTCAAGCTGATCATTACGTCCGCAACCATCGACGCCGAGCGCTTCGCGGAGCACTTTCGTTCGGTTGCCGGGACGGTGCCGATCCTCACGGTCTCCGGGCGGACTTACCCCGTTGAGCTCGTGTATCCCGAGATCCCCGAAGCCGGCGAACGTGCGGAAGAGGAACGCGAGCTCGAAGTTGAAGTCGCCAACATCGTTGAAGAGGCGTGCTCGCGCGGCCCCGGTGATGTCCTTGTCTTTCTGCCAACCGAACGCGACATTCACGAGGTGATGAAACGGCTCAAAGGCCGGCATCTCCCCGGCGGCAAGCCCGATCTGTTGCCGCTCTACGCACGCTTGCCCGCGGCCGAACAGCAGCGAGTCTTTCAAACCGGTTCCAACCGGCGGATCGTGCTCGCGACCAACGTCGCCGAGTCGTCGCTGACGGTGCCCGGAATCCGTTATGTGATCGACACTGGCACCGCGCGGATCAGTCGCTATTCGCCGAAATCAAAGCTGCAACGACTGCCGATTGAATCCATCTCACAAGCGTCGGCCGATCAACGCGCCGGTCGCTGCGGCCGCATTGATCCGGGCGTCTGCTTTCGGCTCTACAGCCGCGAAGACTATGAACGCCGCGAGCGCTACACCCCGCCGGAAATCCTGCGGTCGAATCTCGCCTCGGTCGTGCTGCAACTGGAAGCACTGGGCCTGGGTCATATCGACCAGTTTCCGTTTCTGGAACCGCCGAAACTCGAAGCGGTGCGGGATGCGTACAAAACACTGTTCGAACTCGGTGCCGTCGACGATGCGCATCGAACCGCCATCTCGTCCCGGGAGGGCGAAGCTCCCCCGGAGCCGCAAGCTGCTGCGAGCGCCTTACCTCACAGCGGCTCAGCGGGAGCTTCGCCCTCCCCCGGAGGAGAAAAGCCACCGCGGTGGGTGCTGACGGAACTCGGCCGCACGTTGCATCGCATGCCGGTGGACCCGCGGATTGCCCGAATTGTTGTCGCCGGGCAAAAGGAGAACTGCCTCGACGACATTCTGATCATTGCGGCGGCACTCGAACTGCAGGACCCACGCGAACGGCCGCTCGACAAACAGAAGAACGCTGACGAAGCGCACAGCCGTTTTGCCGATCCCGATTCGGACTTTCTCAGCTATCTGCGATTGTGGGATTTCTATCACAAGCTGAAAGGCGAACTGACGCGCAGCCAGTTGCGGAAGGCGTGCGTGCAGAATTTCCTGTCCCCCGTGCGGATGCAGGAATGGCTCGACATTCATCGCGAGTTACGGGAACTGGTGCGAGAGACGGACGGCGGTCGGCGGGAACGCCAGCGCAGCGAAACACAACGCGTGAAAGTCGGCAAGCCGCGCATCCCCTTACCGGATGGCCCCTGCGACCCCGCAAGGTCCGCGGCGATTCATCGCGCGCTGCTCACCGGCTTCCTGTCGAACATCGCCTACCGGACCGAGAGTGGCGAGTATCTCGCGGCGGGCGGCTTGAAGGCCGCATTGTGGCCGGGCTCAGGCCTCGCCGGGAAATCACCGAAGTGGATTGTCTGCGGGGAATTGCTGGAAACCACGCGGCGGTATCTCCGCACGGTCGGCCGGATCGATCCTGCGTGGATTGAACCGCTCGCCGGGCATCTGGTCACCCGCACGCACACCGACCCGCATTGGGACCCCGACACGCTATGCGTCATGGCGCACGAGAAGGTCTCGCTGTTCGGTTTGCCGGTGGTCCCGAAACGCCGCGTGCGGTATGCGAAGATCGATCCGCACATCGCACGCGACCTCTTCGTCCGTGAAGGGCTCGTTAACGGAGTCTGGCCCGATCCGCCGGAGTTCCTGGCGCACAACTTGAAACTGGCGAAACGACTGCACGATCTGCAGACCCGCAGTCGGCAACCGGCGATGCTGCGCGATGAAGAAGAGCTGATCGCGTTTTACAATTCGCGATTACCGGCGGAAGTCGTGGACGGCGCATCACTCAAGCGGTTCCTGGCCGGAGGTGTGGGGGTGCGGGAGTCCGGGAGTGGGGGAGTCAAAGGTGCATATCCTTCATCACACCCCCGTACTCCCGCCCCCCCGCACTCCGGCACGTCCTCGCTGTTCATGACCGACGCCGACCTGCTGGTCCCACAAGCCGAGGTCGCCTCGCCGAAACTCTTCCCGGAAACGTTGGCCATTCAGCAGCTCCGGTTGCCGCTGGCCTATCAGCACGAGCCGGGCGAGGACATCGACGGCGTCACCGTCACCGTTCCGCATGCCGGCTTGAACCAGCTGGATTCCGATCGACTGCGGTGGCTCGTTCCCGGCTTGCTCGAGGATAAAGTCACCGCGCTCCTGCGATCGCTCCCCAAAGACCTGCGGCGTGATCTCGTCCCGCTGCCAGATGTGGCCAAAGCGGTAACAGCGAAACTGCACTTCGCAGAAGGGTCGCTGTTGGCGGCGATCTCGCGTGCCGTAGAAGACGAAACGGGCATCGCCATTCCCGTGACCGCCTTCCAGGAAGAGAATCTGCCCGACCATCTGCGGATGCGCGTCGAGGTGGTTGACACCAAAGGCAACACGCTCGGCGTCAGCCGTGATCTGGATGAACTGCGCACTCAGCTCGGCGCGAAAGCCGCCGCAACCTTTTCCGCGGCTCCGGATCCGAAATGGACTCGTGATGGCCTGAAAACGTGGGACTTCGGACCGCTACCGGAATCGGTCCCCATCGAACGGGCCGGACTGAAACTGACGGGTTATCCCACGCTGCTGGATCGCGGTGATAGTGTCTCCCTGCGACTGTACGATTCCGCCGTGCAGGCCGGATATGAATTCCGCTTCGGCTTGATTCGCCTGTTCTGCCTCGCCGTGAGCCGCGAACTCAAACAGCAAGTCGACCATCTCCCGTTTCTGAATGCATGGACATTGCTCGGGCAGACGTTGCCACAACCGTTTCCACTACGGCAGCATCTGGCAGAACGCATCGCCGAGCGGGCGTTTTTGTCCGAGTCACCGTGGCCGCGCTCGCAAGCCGATTTCGGCCTCCGTGTCGCCGCGGGCAAACCCCACATTCCCGCTGCGGCGGCACTCGTTGCGCGACAGTTGCAACCGCTGCTGGAAACCTTCACACAGATCCGACGAATGTGGGAACGCACCGATCTACCGCAGTATCAGGCGACGCGCAATGATCTCCACGATCATCTGTCGCAGCTGCTCGCGAGTGGGTTTCTGATCCGCACGCCCTGGACGTGGTTCGTCCACATGCCCCGTTATTTGCGAGGCATCGTTCGCCGCCTGGAGAAACTCTCGTCCGGTAGTGGCCCGCGCGATGCCCAGCAGCTCGCGAACTTGTTGCCGCGCTGGCAACGCTGGAAAGAGCGGGCCCAGATGATACGCGATCGGGGTCAGTATGATCCGGAACTTGAAAACTACCGCTGGATGATTGAGGAGTATCGCATCCTGCTCTTTGCGCAGGAGCTGGGGGCCGCGATCAGTGTCTCTGAAAAGCGACTCGATAAACAATGGGCGATCGTTACCGAAACGCAGGCCTGACCGGTCACATCGGAGGGAATCGATTGATCCCGCCAGTGAATTCTTGTGGCGGACTTCTCAGCCGGGGAACCATCGACTACGCTGCTTTTTCGGGACAGTGCGCGGCCTGATGATCCCGGATGGAGCCGGTCGGAAACTATGTTGAGTCATCGCGCCAGCGGCGTTCTGCTGCATCCCACATCCATTCCCACCGCTTACGGAATTGGCGACCTCGGCCCCGATGCATTCGCGTGGGTTGATTGGCTCGCCGACGCCGGTCAAAAGTACTGGCAGGTCTTGCCTCTCGTTCCCACCGACAGCGGCGACTCGCCGTATCAGTCGCCGTCGGTCTTCGCGGGCAATCCGTGGCTGATCAGTCCCGACCTGTTGGTGCGTGACGGTCTGCTGACAGAAGAGGAAATCACCGCCGCGAAAGCCGGGGTGGATGTTCGCGAGAAGCGAGTCCGTTTTGCCGACGCGGGAGAACGCAAAAACGGTTTGCTGGAGCTGGCCGCTAACCGGCTGCAAGCGTTGCCTTCCAGCGACCCGTTGCAGCAGGAGTTCCAGGCGTTTTGTGCCGCCGAGCGCGACTGGCTCGAACCGCATGCGGAGTTCATGACACTGCGCGAGATCAACTCCGGTCGCTGGTGGCTCGAGTGGACGATCGATGTCACGCCGGAACGAAGGCTGACCGACGCCGGCCGCGAGCAACACGCCTCGCGTCTCACCGCGCACCGTCTGTGGCAGTTCGTCTTCTTCCGCCAGTGGGACGCGCTGCGTGCTCATGCGCGGTCGCGCGGCGTGCAGATCATTGGCGATGTCCCCATCTACGTCGCGCATGACAGTGCGGATGTCTGGGCCAACCGTGCGTGGTTCCTGCTGGATGACACCGGCCGGTCCACGCGCGTCGCGGGAGTGCCGCCGGATTACTTTTCAGAAACCGGGCAGCTCTGGTCGAATCCGCTTTACGACTGGGACGCTCTGCAGCGCGACGGCTACCGCTGGTGGATCGCACGCATGCGGGCCGCATTGCGACTGGTTGATCTGGTCCGGCTGGATCATTTCCGCGGCTTCGAATCGTATTGGTCAATTCCGGCGGGCGAAGAAACCGCGGTCAGCGGCGAATGGATCCCCGGTCCACGAGACGCGTTTCTCTCCGTTCTTCAGGAAAGCCTGCGCGACAACGAGGGTCAACTGCCCATCATCGCCGAAGATCTGGGGATGATTACCGAGGCGGTGCATGAGTTCCGCAAGCGATTCGGTTTACCAGGCATGAACGTGCTGCATTTCCGCTTGCCCGGAGCCCCGCACGAGCCGCGATTTCGTCTGGACGAGTTCGACGTGAACTCGGTCATCTATACTGGCACACATGACAACGACACCACACGGGGCTGGTTCGAAGCGGAGATTCTGCCGTACCCGGAACGGTTACAGCAGTTGAAAGAGTTCACACCGTGCGATCCCGATAACATCGCGTGGGAATTCATCGAGCTGGCGTGGAAGTCGAGTTCCGCGCTCGCGATCGCTCCGCTGCAGGATGTGCTCAGCCTGGATCACTCCGCGCGGATGAATACGCCGGGGACCGCATTCGGCGATTACGCGAACTGGCAGTGGAAGTACTCGCCCGGAATGCTGACCGCGGACATCGCGGCACGGCTGCGCGAACTGACTGTTTCCACGGGTCGATGACACAGAACAAGCCCGGAGCGCGAGCGACGGGTTCTTGCCGCTAAAGAGACCCGTCGCTCGCGCTCCCGGCTCGTTTCAATTCGTCGACTCGCGACCCAGTGCGGAGATCACACCACCGCACGCACGGCAGACGCGGAGCCAGTTCGGCGAAGTGGGGATCAACGACACCCTCGTTGACCGCGTCGGCAAGACTCGTCGGGCGGGGAACGGATTTGCACAACCACAATTCCTCCGCTGGCCAGCGCACCGCGGTCCATGCGGCGAGAGAATCGCTGGTGACGGTCCAGTCGTGCGGAAGATCGCCGAAGTCGTGAAGTCGTAAAAACTGAGTTGGCGCCAGCACGGGACACGCACGCTGCTGCCAAGCCGCTTCGGCATGCTCGTGGTCGTATGCCATCAGCCCGCGATGTAGCACATGAGCCAACATCGTGGCGTTCAAGTCCAGTGAAGCCAAAGCGACACTGTGAGACCTCTCGTCATCCCAACGAAACCGTTGCTGCCATCCTCGAACCAGATCGGCCGCGTCACCGCCGCCGGGAAAGATCAGGAAGCGATGTTCCGCGTGTTGCTCCACCAGCGTGGCGATGCGCTGCCCGAGATCCGGGAGATCGTAAAGACTGCCGCCGAGTTTGAGGACGACGGTCTTCATGAAACAGCGCCATCGAAGAGACCCACGGATGGCAATCCGTGGGCTTCGTGAGGATCAATCAATGATTTTGGAGATCGGGTATTCGACGATGCCCTTCGCACCGGCGGCTTTGAGCTGCGGAATGATGTTCCGCACGTAGGCTTCGTCGACGATCGTGTTGACCGCCACCCAGTCCGGGTCGGACAGCGGCGCGACCGTCGGCTTCTGCAATGCCGGAAGCTGCCCAATCACGTTCTGCAAGTGGCTGCGGTGCGCGTTCATCATCAGCCCGACCTTCGTCTCCGCGGCGAGACACGACCGCAGCATCAACGCGATGTTTTCCAGCTTGGCGCGTTTCTTGCCATCGGCGAAGGACTGCTTGTTGGCGATGAACCGCGTCGTGCTTTGCAGAACCTCGTCGATAATCCGCAGATTGTTCGCGCGGAGTGAGCTGCCGGTCTCGGTGACTTCCACAATCGCATCGGCAAGCCGCGGGGGTTTGACTTCGGTCGCCCCCCACGAGAATTCCACCGTCGCTGTCACGCCGTGCCGGGCGAGATAGGCCTTCGTCAGCCCCACGGCTTCGGTGGCGATGCGTTTGCCCTGCAGATCCTTCGCCGTCTGCACGGGGGACTCATTCGGGACGCACAGCACCCACCGCACCGGCCGGCGGCTGACCTTCGAGAACATCAGTTCTTCGATTTCATGTACGTTGGCATTCGTCTCGACAATCCAGTCGTGACCGGTGATACCGGCGTCGAGGATGCCCTGTTCGACATACCGCGCCATTTCCTGCGCGCGAATCAACATGCATTCGATTTCCGGATCGTCGATCTCCGGGAAGTACGAACGCGACTGGAACTTGATGTTGTAGCCCGCCTTCTTGAACAGTTCGGCAGTGGCTTCCTGCAGGCTTCCCGCGGGAATGCCCAGCTTGATCAACTTGTCGGACATG
>DASRYX010000420.1:0-2809 GCA_035686985.1 Planctomycetaceae bacterium
TGCGTCTCGGCAACGAGCGGGTTCCGTGCCAGCGCGTTCTCTGCGGTCAATCGGGCTTCGACATTGCGCCCGAGCTTCGTCAGCGCGATGATCCGGTTATTCAGACACGTGGCGTTTTCCGGATCGAGCGCGAGCCCCTGATCGGCGGCGACGAGGGCTTCCTTCCATCCGTACTGCTGCGCATGGATGGCACTCTTCAGACCGAAGTACACGACATCATCGGGATCGAGCGCGATCGCCTGATCGACACAGCGCAGTGCCTCAGCGTAGTTTTTCTGTCGGACGCGGGCATATCCCAGCGCAAAGTGGGCGTACGGCGCATCAGGGGCCCAGCCAATCGCCGACTCCGCCTGCCGGACCGCTTCCGGGAGCCGGTTCAATTCGGTCAGGCACAGGCTCTGTCGGGAGAGAACGTAGGCGTCCTGCGGATCGTCGCTCAGTTGCTGCTGCAGTTCTGCCAGGGCCTGTTCATACCGTCCCTGCTGAATGAGCAATTCCGCCCGCATCAGGTGTTGGCTCATGTCAGCTTCAGATATTTGAGGATGTCGTCGTACGCCCCGCCCTGGTTGGAATAGAGCGCATAGTTGCGAGCGGTCGAGAACCACTCGCGCGTCGTCGGTTTCACTTTCCCAGCCGCCGCAACGAGGTCGCCCGTCGTCAGCGGTTTCGGCGTGCCGGTCTTCAGCGCTTCCTGCAGCTTCGCTTCAATCGCGAGATCCACCAGCGCTTTCAGATCGGCACCGGAGAACTGGTCCGCCTTTTTCGCGATCTGCTCGAATTCAATTGCCTGACACGGCTTGCCCCGGCACAGGATCCGCAGGATTTCCGCTCGTGCGGGGAGATCCGGCGGGGCGACAAACAACACACGGTCAAATCGTCCCGGCCGACGAAAGGCGGGGTCGACATGCCATGGTGCATTCGTCGCCGCGAGGATCAGCAGGCCTTCGTTCTGGCTCGCCACGCCGTCCATTTCGGACAGAAACTGATTGATCAGATGCCGCCCGGCACTGTGCTGCATGTCCGACCGGCGGGCTCCGAGGGCGTCGACTTCATCGAAGAACAGTACGCACGGGGCATTCTGACGCGCCTGCTCGAACAGTTCGTGCAGATTGCGTTCGCTGTTCCCGATCCACATGTCGAGAACATCGTTGATGCCGATGGACATGAAGGTGGCGTCGATCTCGCCGGCGGTCGCGCGGGCCAGATGCGTCTTGCCACACCCCGGCGGACCGTACATCAGCAAGCCGCCGCCAATGCTCTTGCCGTAGGACCGATAAAGCTCCGCGTGCTGCAGCGGGTAGATGATCTTAAGACGAATCTCTTCCTTCAGCGCTTCCATCCCGCCGATGTCTGTGAACGTCACCCGCGGGCGTTCCATCTCGATGTGCGCCCCGCCTTCCACTTCGTGACTCGCGCGCAGCTTGCCCTCCACCACGTCCGAGGGCGAATCGTCTGGCAGGCCAACGCCCATGCGCTGGGAAAGCTCCGGATCCACCAGCGCGGGATCCTGTTCGATGCCGAGCTTATACTGCGCGACGGCATCGGCGACTTGCCCGGCCCGCCACAGCAGTCGTGCATAAAGAACGTTCGTCTTCGGTGACGGTGTTCGCCCGCGGATCAGCGTTTCGACAATCGCGAGTGCGGCACTATCTTTCCCCTGCTGCAGGAATGTGTTGGCGAGTCCGAGCTTCAGTTCATCCGACTGCGGCGCCAACGCGATGGCTTGCCGAAAGGCCGTTTCTGCTTCGGCAAGCTCACCGCGGGCGAGCAGCAGTTCGGCGAGATGCTGCCGCAGCGGGACGTTGTCGGGCGACACCACCAGCGCTTCTCGCAACGCCGCGAGCGGATCGGAATGAGCCATGTTGCAAGCAATCCTGAATGAACGCGAGGACAGTTCAT
This sequence comes from Planctomycetaceae bacterium, assembly GCA_035686985.1. GTDB lineage: Bacteria > Planctomycetota > Planctomycetia > Planctomycetales > Planctomycetaceae > DSVQ01. The sequence goes on from DASRYX010000420.1 coordinate 1,900, forward strand.
CCTAACGCGACGAGGATGTTGAGTGTTATCCCGCGATCTCCGTCCCCTCTCCCTGAGGGAGAGGGTCAGGGTGAGGGGGACAGTTTTCATAGCGATTTACGATGAAACCATCGTGTTGTCCGCGCTCGTCCCCTCATCCGGCCTTCGGCCACCTTCTCTCTCAGGGAGAAGGGACGAGAATCATACAGAGCGCAGTACCTTTGCGGCTTCGATCGCGAAGTACGTCAGGATGCCGTCCGCACCGGCGCGTTTGAAGGCCAGCAAACTTTCCAGCATCGTCGCCGTGCGGTCGACCCAACCCTGCTGTGCGGCGGCGGTGATCATGCTGTATTCTCCGCTCACCTGGTACGCATACGTCGGCAGGCGGAAGGTGGACTTCACGCGATGGACGATGTCGAGATACGGTTGCCCCGGCTTCACCATCACCATGTCCGCCCCCTCGGCAATGTCGAGGGCCACCTCCCGCAGCGATTCATGGCCGTTCGCCGGGTCCATCTGGTACGTCTGCTTGCTCGCCTTGCCGAGATTTCCCTTCGAACCGACGGCGTCACGGAACGGGCCGTAATACGCCGAGGCATACTTCGCCGCGTAGGAGAGAATCAGCACATGCGGGAAACCGGCGGCGTCGAGAGCGGTTCGCACCGCGGCAATGCGGCCGTCCATCATGTCCGACGGGGCGATGACATCGCACCCGGCCCGAGCCTGCACTACCGCCTGCTGCGAGAGTTTTTCGAGCGTTTCATCGTTGACCACATAGTCATCGCGGACAAGGCCGTCCTGACCGTGCGTGGTGTAGGGATCGAGCGCGACATCGCAGATCACGCCGAGGTTCAGATCCGCGGCCTTGATCGCCCGGACCGCGCGACAGACGAGATTCTCGGGGTTCAGGGCTTCGTCGCCATCCGGTGAT
>DASRYX010000421.1:0-5254 GCA_035686985.1 Planctomycetaceae bacterium
GAATTGTAGACGTTGTCGGTGATGTTCGGCGGGAAAATGTTAAAGGTGTCGTGATAATTATGCAGCGCCAGGCCGAGCTGCTTAATGCTGTTTTTACACTGGGTGCGGCGGGCGGCTTCACGCGCCTGTTGGACGGCGGGCAACAGCAACGCGATCAGAATGGCGATGATCGCAATCACCACCAGCAGCTCGATCAGGGTAAATCCCCGACGGCGCGCAGAGGCACGGAGCGCAGACATGACAACCTCCTCGAATAGAAATGACGACGGAGCAGAACGATCGAAAGGATGGCCCGAGCAGACGACGGGAAGAACTTCCCATCAAGAACGGCTTCTACGATATCGGCGGAGGTGTTGACCGTAAAGACCTTTACGGAAGACTTTCCGGCTGAAATCGGGATTCCATCGATTTCGACGTTGAATCCCGGCAGGCGTCAACGTTTTAGCGCGGATTCCCCGCGTCGCGAAGAATCCGCGTTCAAAACGTGACCGTCGTTGTCGAGAGCGGCTAGGTTTTCGGCAAGGCCTCATAGCCAACGCGCGTGCAGTAATCGCCGAAGGATTCCTGGCCGTGGCGGTTGGCTTTGTAGTCGTGCAGCAGCGGGGTGAGGGCAGGCACGAGATCGGCCTGCGGGATCAGATCCTTGTAGATGAACGCCAGCCGCGTGCCCTGCACATTGCCGCCGACGTAAATCGTGTACTTGCCGAGCGTCTTACCGACAAAGCCGATGTCTGGCGTGTAGGGGCGGGCGCAACCGTTCGGGCACCCCGTCATGTGAACGGAGATCCGTTCCTGCGGCAGCCCCAGCTTCGCCATTTCTGTTTCCAGCTGGTCCAGCACCGCGGGCATCGCGCGTTCCGATTCGGTCACCGCGAGACCGCAGGTGGGAAACGCCGGGCAGGCGATGGCATACCGGCGCAGCAGCGACAACTCGCTCGCCGGCTTGATGCCGTGCTCGACGAGGATTGCGTCAATCGCGGCCCGGTCTTCCGGCCGGATATCGCACAGGATCACGCCCTGCAACGCGGTTGTCCGCGTGTCCATTCCGTATTTCTGCAGGACCGTCCGCAACCCGGTCTTGATGCGCAGCGGGCCTTCGTCCTTGATGCGGCCGTTCTCGATGTTGATGCCGAGGAACCATTTGCCGTCGCCCTGTTCATGCCAGCCGATGTGATCGTCGACATCGGTGACATCCGTCGGATGCGGCGCGGGCAATTTCATTCCGCAGTATTCCTCGACTTTTTCCTTGAACTTGGCCAGCCCCCAGTTGTGAATGAGGTACTTGAGCCGCGCGACCTTGCGGTCTTCCCGATTGCCGAAGTCGCGCTGCACCTTGACCACGGCTTCCGCGACCGGGATCAGCTGCTCGGGCGTGACGAAGGCCATCTGCTGCGCGATCGCGACAAACGTCTTTTCGGCCGCGGGTGTCTTGCCCATCCCGCCGCCGACCATCACGTTGTAGCCGATGATCTTTCCACCTTCGACAATGACCAGAAAGCCCATGTCGTTGGTGTAAAGATCGACGCAGTTGTCCTCCGGCAGCGCGATCGCCATCTTGAATTTGCGCGGCAGGTAATGCGTGCCGTAGATCGGTTCTTCGACCCGGTTCCATTCGGCAACGTTCGTCGTATTGCCGAGTTCGTCGGTCAGCCAGATCTCGTGATAGCCGGTGGTCTTCGGCTTGAAATGCGCGGCGAGCCGATCGGCGGTCGCCTGCATTTCGTCATGAATCGGATCGTTCTTGATCGGTGCCGGGCAGCACATCACGTTACGGTTCACGTCGCCGCACGCCGCGAGCGTGGTGAGCAGCGTCTGGTTGATCCCCGCGACCGCCGCCTTAAGATTTTTTTTGATCACGCTGTGGAGCTGGAACCCCTGCCGCGTGGTGATGCGGAGCGTGCCGTTGCCGTATTTTTCGCACAGATCGAGGTGCGCGAGAAACTGCTGCGCGGTCACTTTCCCGCCGGGGACACGGGTGCGGACCATGCAGATGAACTGCTTCCCCTTCGGCGTGCCGTCGGGATTTTTGTCCTTGCGATGATCGCGGTCATCCTGCTGGTAGATGCCGTGCGTCTTGAGCAGCTGCTCGGTTTCGTCGGCGAAGGCGATGGCGTCGCTGCGAACTTCTTCGGCGATCGTGCCGCGGAGTTGCCGGCTGGCTTCCTTGATGCTTTCGACCTTGCTCCGACTCGTTTCGCCCGCCATTCCGCCTGCTCCGTGTCCAAATCACTGCCCGCTCGCCGCCGGTTCACGGGAACGTGAACATTGGCAGCGATTTCGCGGGTGGGAAGAAACATTTCATTTTAGCGGGGAGACACAGCTGTTACGAGGGGAGTTCGTCGGTTGCGAGCATGTGTAGCGGCAATTCCCGCGGTCGGGAATGCCCGTTCATTTCGGCAGCCTGTAGCCGAGTTTGGCCAAGGCCTTTGCGACGCGGTCGGCGTGATCGCCCTGGATTTCGAGGGCGTCGCCGTCGATCGTCCCCCCGGCTCCGCAGGTGTTCTTCAGCTGGGTCAGCAGGGCCGGAAAATCATTCGCTTCCGCTTTCAACCCGCGGATGACTGTGGCCACTTTACCCTTCGGCCGCTTCTCAACGGCGATGCGCGCGGTCTGTTTTTCCGGCGGCGTCAATTCGCGCGGCGGTGGCGGACAGGTGCACGCGGATTCCAGCTGACCACAGCGCTCACACGTCGGCGGCTTGTCAAACGGTGTTCCGGCAAACAGGCGGGTCATGTTTCACTCTTGTCGGGTCCGCTATGCGGACCGAACTTTCACCCAAAGCACCCAGAAAAACATGGTCCGCACAGCGGACCCTACGGCTTCTCATCGCACGGTGTTACCATGCCACAACCGCTGTTCCCATGTAAGGTCCCGTGATGAAAATTCTCGCGTCGACGTGGTGTGGTGTCGTGACCCTGCTGGTTTCTGGCACGGCGATGGCCCAGGAGACGACGCAGTGGGAAAGCTATCTCCGGCTGCATTACACCAAGTCCGAACACATGGTGCCGATGCGCGACGGCGTGAAGCTCTTCACGTCGGTCTTCGTGCCGAAAGACACCACGAAGACCTATCCGATTCTGATCAAGCGGACGCCCTACAGCGTGCGGCCGTATGACGAAGACAAGTACCCGGCCAAGCTCGGGCCGAGTGAACTGTTCATCAAGGCGGGGTACATCTTCGTCAATCAGGATGTCCGCGGGCGGTATGCTTCTGAAGGCAAGTTCGTGCAGGTCACACCGCACGTGCCGAAGAAGTCGAAGCCGACCGACATCGATGAAAGCACGGATGCCTACGATACGATCGAATGGCTGTTGAAAAACATTCCCCATCACAACGGCCGCGTGGGGATGTCGGGCATTTCTTATCCCGGCTTTTACGCCGCTGCGGGGATGATTGATGCCCATCCGGCGCTCAAGGCCGTGTCACCGCAGGCCCCGGTCGCCGACTGGTTCTTCGACGATTTCCTCCATCATGGATCGTTCTTCCTCGCGCATGCGTTTACGTGGCTCAGCAGTCACGACAAAGACCGGCCGAAGCCGACCACCGATCCGGTGAAGCCGTATGTGTTTCCGACTCCCGATGGTTACAAGCTGTTCCTCGAAGCGGGCTCGGTGGAAAACATCGACAAGGAGTATCTCAAGGACAGCGTGCCCTTCTGGAAGGAGATGATGCAGCATCCCAACCGGGACGAATTCTGGCAGAAGCGATCGCTGATTCCGCACCTGAAGAACGTTGCTCCGGCGGTGATGACGGTCACCGGGTGGTATGACGCCGAGGATCTGTACGGCTCGTTCAAGACGTATCAGTCGATCGAGAAGCTGAACCCGAACGTCAACAACGTGCTGGTCGTCGGCCCGTGGCATCATGGCGGCTGGGCATCGGTGGAAGGAGACAAGCTCGGCAAAGTCCCTTTCGGTTCCAAGACCGCCGAGTTCTACCGTGCGGAAATCGAGCTGCCGTTCTTCGAAAAGTATCTGAAGGACAAGGATCTCCCGGCTCCGGCGGAAGCCACCGTGTTCGAGACCGGGTCCAATGTCTGGCGGACCTTCGATCATTGGCCGCCGAAGTCCACGACGCCGAAGAAGCTGTATGTCCGGGAGAGCGGAAAACTGGCGTTCACGCCGCCGGAAGGGACGGATCGCGAGGAAGCGTTCGATGATTTCGTCAGTGATCCGAACAAGCCGGTGCCGTATACCGAGACGATCACACCGAAGATGACGATCGAATACATGGTCGACGATCAGCGGTTCGCGTCCCGCCGGCCGGATGTGCTGGTTTATCAGACCGAATCATTCACCGAGGACACGGTGGTCGCCGGCCCGCTCGATGTCGAGCTGTGGGTCTCCACCACGGGAACGGACGCCGATTGGATCGTGAAGCTGATTGATGTCCGCCCGGATGGGCCGGAGGGCACAACGCTGCCGGGGTACCAAATGCTGCTGCGGAGCGAAGTCTTCCGCGGTCGCTTCCGCAATGACTACGCGAAACCGGAACCGTTCGTGCCGGGCGAGATCACGCGGGTGAAGTTTGAACTGCTCGACGTGCTGCACCGCTTCCAGAAAGGCCACCGCCTGATGGTGCAGATTCAGAGCACGTGGTTTCCGCTCGTGGATCGCAACCCGCAGACCTTCGTCGAGAACATCTACTTCGCCAAGCCCGACGATTTTCGGAAGGCCGTCCACCGCGTCTATCGATCAACGGCCCATCCGACACTTCTGACCATCGGCGTGCTAACGACGAAGCTACGGTGACCCTCATCAGCGAAGCTCCAAGATCGAAGAGGAAGAGCTTTGCCGCGAAAAGGCACAAAAGTCACAAAAGGAAGAGAGAACCACGGAAGACACGGAACAGGAATGAAATCCATTACGAGGCCAAGTTAGCACGAACCGAGCCTTTCCGTCTTTGAATTCCCTTTTGCGCCTTTTTGCGGCTAACTCTTCCTCTATGATTTCGCTCTGTATCCGCTACGTAGATCGCCGCGCAGCTTTCTTTTTGACGCCTTCTTCGCAGCTTTCGTGGGGCGTTTACGACTGTCTTTGAGGCTCGTTTCGTAGATCGCGATCCACTTTGCGACGGTCATCGGTTGCAGCGCCTGGGCGATCACGTCGAGGGCGAGATCGTCCGCGGTCTTGAAGCGGATGCACGACTTGCCCATGTCGAGCTTCTTGCCGGTCTTCTTCCACGCGGCGACGAATGCATCGTACTGCGGACCGTCGGCGTAGAGACTCATTGCGTACAGCGAGCAATAGTTCTT
>DASRYX010000422.1:0-10462 GCA_035686985.1 Planctomycetaceae bacterium
AACATCGTCGGGTCGAAAAGCTCGGACGAATGATGTTGATCGGTGGCGCGGTGTTCTGTGTCGCAGTCGTCGTGGGATTTTTTTACGCTCTCAGAACACTGGGATATGGGTGAACCAGCCCATTTACGGTGTTTCCATCAACCGGATACGGCGGTATTCCATCTGCCCGCGGTCGCCTTCGAGGCCGATCGGGCCTGACTCCGGCAGCTTCATCGCCGCTTCGAGGACTTCCCCGTTGCACGTGCAGTGCGCGACGTTGTCCTTCACCGTGATAACGAGCTCGTTCCAGTCCTGCGGTTTGTACTTGGTCAGCATCTTGTACGGTCCGGCGAGGGGATAATCGCGGCACTGCAGCTGCGGCGCTCGGACAAAGACGCCGCTGTCGGCGTTCGGCGTCGCGCGGAATTCGAGCTTGAGTACAAAGTTCTTGCCGAACTCTTTGGTCGTCCACAACTGCTGCACCCGGCGGCCTTCCGGCGGGGTCATTACGATAATCCGGCCATGCTTGGCGACGTACCGTCCGTCTTCGCTTTGGGCCTTGCCGTCGAACGTCGCGGTCTTTTCCAGCGTCTTCTGCACGCGGAAACCCCAGTCGCTGAGGTCCCGGCCGTTGAAGAGACTGGTGAAGCCCTTTTCCGGCTGGAAGGTGTCCTCGTCCGTTTCGATGAAGTCGAGGGTCGCGAAAATCGGCTTGAGAGCGGCCGCCCACTTCGCATAGCCCGCGGCGTTGGGATGCAGCAGGTCCGGGAACTCCGCGGCTTTGGCGTCGCCTTTGTCATCCGCGAACAACGTCCACGTTTCGAGGAACGTGACCTGCGGATCCCCCTTCACCGCGGCAAAGTAAAGATCATTGATCGCCTTGATCTTCGCCGCCGGCCGTTTCTTCGACTCGGAACTCGGGAAGACCTGGCAGACGATGATCGGCAGCTTCGGATCGTGCTTCTTCAACTCAGCGACGATCAGCTTGAAGTTCCCGGCGATGGTTTCGGGTTCCGCTCCCTCTTCGAGATCATTCGTGCCCATCAGCAGCACTACGCAACGCGGACTCAGGGTCAGCACGTCATCCTTCAGCCGCAGCAGCATGCCGCGAGTGGTGTCGCCACTGATGCCGCGATTGGCAAGTTTCATCCCCGGGAAGCGGCCCTGGAAATCGTCGTTCCAACCCTGTGTGATCGAGTCACCCAGGAACACCACTGCGTGTTGATCCTGCTCGACGCGCTTCGTCCAGCCCGTTCGCTTCTGCGTCCAGAGATCCCGGAACCAGTCGTACCGGCGGATCGGACCGGCACCGGGCAAGCCGTTGTCCTTCTCTGGAATGGTCAGGTGCGGGACGTCCGCCGCGGGCAGCGGCCGGTTCACACCTGCCTGAAAGAAGAGTGCGGAGTACAAAAGGGCGGCGAGGGGGAGCGACTGTTTCATGCCCGGTATCGTGCCCGGATTGAACCGTGATTACAATACTGCCACGGTCGCGTTCCACACACGCACAGATTGATTGGGGAGCAGCGTTTCGATGACGGGTTACACAGTCCACACGGGTTCGAATGTGAAGTTTTCAGGGGGCTGGGATCGGATTTTCAGCGGCCAGAAGGCGACGGGGAAGAAGTCCGGCAAGACCGAGGCTACGGCTAAGAAAGCGGACAAACCCAAATCCGCGAAGAAGAAGACCTCGAAAAAGAAAAAGTAACGACTGCGCAAAGGCTGAGGCGTCGCGAAGTTTCTCCGTTGGGGGGGAGGTTGCAATCGATTGTCTGCCCGGTGGATGAACCGCGGCGTGGCGGTCGATACTTTTCTGTGCTTCTGGAGAACTTTTCCGGACCCTAATCGCAGGAGGCCACTGTGTCCGAAGAGATCGAATACGAAGAAATTCACAGCGAAGAAGTCGATCGTGTGGTTGCCGCGCTCGAAGAGTTGATGGCGTCCACCCAGAGTGAAACGATCAAGGCGTTTATCGAAGAGTGTTCCACCAACGTCTACTACCTCGTCTACGACGATGAAGAAGGCGCGGACACGATGGCCGCGTGATCGCCAGCCCGGTCAACGAACTCCGCACGCCCTCGATGGACCTGCCATCGGGGGCGTTGTCGTTGCTGGCGAAGACATTTAGCCGCGAAAAGGCGCAAAATAACGCAAAAAGATCCAAGATTCGGTCTCTTGAACCATTCTTCATCCTTCTTTTGCGTCCTCTTGCGCCTTTTCGCGGCTAGACCTCTTTCATCTTAACGCTGCGATACAGCCGTAGCGCGCGGTCTTTCTGCTGCGCGTGATTCACGATCGGTTGCGGGTAGCTCACCTCCGCGCCGGTGCCGTGCGGATCGTGGATCTGTCTGTTCGTGCACGCGGCGAGCTCCGGCAGATATTGCCGGATGTAATCGCCGTGCGGGTCGAATTTCTGGCTTTGCAGCTTCGGGTTGAAGATGCGGAAGTAGGGTTGCGGATCACAGCCAGTGCTCGCGGCCCATTGCCAGCCGCCGTTGTTCGGCGCGAGGTCCCCGTCGAGCAGTTGTTCCATGAAATACTGCTCACCCCAGCGCCAGTCGATGAGCAGATCTTTCGTGAGGAACGACGCGACAATCATCCGCACACGGTTGTGCATCCAACCGGTGGTAGCGAGCTGCCGCATCCCGGCATCAACGACTGGATAACCTGTCTCGCCCCGCTTCCAGGCGTCGAACCAGTCTTCGCGATTCTCCCAGGCGAGTTCGCGATACTGCGGCAGAAAGGCATTTCGCTCCACATCGGCCCGATGATAGAGCACGTGATAATAGAACTCGCGCCAGGCGATTTCCTTGACGAACGTCGTCGGTCCGTCTTTGCGGCTAAGGTCCAGTCCTGCGCCATGCATCTCGCCAAGGATCTGCGCTGAGGTCAGTGAGCCGTTCTTGAGAAAGATCGACAGGTGCGAGGTGCCGTTGATGGCGGGGAAGTCACGCTGCTCGTGATACGCCATGGCGGCGTGCTTCAGAAACGTTCGCAGTTGTTTTAAGGCCGCAGCGGGTCCCGCGGTAGGAATGGGCACCGTGACCTTCTTCCGGTTGCTGGCGGCATAATGCTCAAGTTGATCCGGAAGGGGAACATCGCCTCCGAACAACTGGGGCCAGGTGAAGGCGAATCTGGCTTCGTCAGCGCGGCCTTTCTGCCGTTGATCGAAGGCCCGCAAGCCTTTCGCCTGAGTCGCGATGCGGCGTTGCATTTCCTCCGTCGCCGCGAGATCGAACCAGCGTTTCGCGAAGGGCGTAAACACCTGATAAAACTGCCCCGGCTTGCCTTCCCGTAGCAGTTCGTCGGGTTCGATCAATAGGTGATCGCGCTCATGGTGCACCGCCACGCCGAACTCACTCGGGATCCACTCCATCAAACCCGCATCGCGCTGACGGGCGAACGGTTCATAGTCCCGGTTGAAGGAGACGGCCGCCGGCTTCGGTTGCAGCGCGGACTCGAGGGCGGCCATCAATTGCGACCAGCCTTCGCGCGGCCCGACATCGAGCACGAGCAGGTCACCGCCGAGCGATCGCAAGTTCTGTTGCAATGCCCGTAGCGTGTCGAGAAAGAACGCAAACCGGTTTGCGGAGAAATCGGGCCGGGCGAGAAACTTCTTGTCGAATGTGAACAATCCCAGCACGCGGCCGCGGTGCTGCTGCATGTTCCATTGCAGCGCGGGATTGCCCGCCACCCGCAAGTCGCGGCGAAACCAGTGAATCCCGTAGGGCGCGTCCGCAGCGTCAGCAACCTGAATGTCCATGGTGAAAGATTATGGAAGGAACGGCAAACCGCACAATCGAAATCATGGGAGTCGATCCTCGATGCGGGTATGATAGGACGACTGATTCGGGAACTTTCGGGGCGAGGAACAGGGACTTCATGGTGGAACACGTGGAAATCGGCGGCGTGCTGCTGCATCTGAGCCAGCCGGATGATTCGCCGGGCGAATGGATTGGTCAGCGCGAAGTTTTGAAGCAGTTGCTGGCCTGCTGGTTGACCGTGGATGAGCGCGACCGGCCGCTGGCACCGCGGATTGTCGGCGTGCCCGGTATCGGCAAGACCACGCTCGCCGTCGCCGCCGGCCGCACACGGCAGCAGAGCGTCTACATCTATCAGTGCACCGCCGACACGCGCCCGGAAGACCTGCTCGTCACGCCGGTGCTGGCCGAAGATGGGAAGATCAAGTATCACGCTTCCCCGCTGGTCACCGCGATGGTGCGCGGCGGGATCTGCATCCTCGACGAAGGTAACCGGATGAATGAAAAGAGCTGGGCGAGCCTCGCGCCGCTGCTCGATCATCGCCGGTATGCGGAATCCATCGTCGCGGGAATCACGATTCACGCCCACACGGATTTCCGGTGCGCGGTGACCATGAATGATGACGAATCGACGTTCGAGATTCCGGACTACATTCTCAGCCGGTTGCAGCCGACGTTGACGCTCGGCCATCCCGCGAAGGAAGACGAACTCGCGATCCTGCGGTATCACCTGCCGTTCGCCGAGGCGGAGATGCTGAATCTGACGGTCGGCTTCCTGCAGCAGGCGCACGAACTGCAGTTGGAGTTCTCGACGCGCGATGGCCTGAATGTCCTGCGGTATGCGATGAAGCGACTGGCCCAGGACCTGCAGCATCCGGTCGGGAAAGACCGCGTGTGGGCCGAAGCGCTGCTGGCGTGTCTGGGCGAGGAAGCCGCGGATCTGCAGCAGCTCGCGGAACGCAAACGGCGTTCGCTGGGCGGACAAACCACGCCGATGGGCCTGGGCGATTTCTTCTTCGACCCGAACGACCCGCTGCACCCGGATCATGATGACGACGACGAGGATGAAGACGACGACGAGTGATCTCGCTGGTCCGAATCATTCCAGTTCCGTCAGGCCACGCTGGTGACGCAGTGCACTCACCTGCTGCCATGCGCGGGGCTCGTGCTTGAGGAACTTGATGAGCTGCGAGAAGGTGCAGCCGAGACGATCGGCGGCGGCGTGCAGATTGCCTGCGTGATCGTGAATCACCTCGAGCGCTTCCGCGAGCAGCGGCGGAAAATCCGCGTGCTCGGGGTTGATGATAATCTTTCCCCCACGACAGCGCTGCCGCCAGAGTTCCGTCGGGACCTCATCCAGCCAGCTTGAATCGCGCACTTCCAGCGCGAGATTGAGCCGCAACCGTTTGATTGCGTTGCGGTGATTATCAACCTGGCTGCGACGCTCCGCGGCTTGGCCTTCGACATCGGTCGGCCGATGGTGAATCACTACTGCCGATTCTGTCTTGTTGCGATGCTGCCCCCCCGGCCCGCGGCGTCGCCCCGTGCGGACTTCGCACTGTTTCAGCAGCTCGTCATTAGACAGCAGCACGGGATGCACGTGAGCATTCTTTCCGATGCACAACTCGCGGGTGGCGGGGGCGCTCCGCAGGAAGCCCCCGGATCACCGGCGTTTGATTTCAGGGGCTTCCGCTGACACGGTGCGTCCCTGCCACCCACTGTCGAGATTTACGATACCCGTTCGCGGCCCCATTCCTCGGCGAGGTGCGTCAACACGCGGACCGCCGACGCCATTTCATCCAGGCTGGCCCACTCAAGCGGTGAGTGCGGATTGTGTTGCCCGCACGACAAATTCGGACACGGCAATCCCTTCTCCGTCAGCAGTGATCCGTCGGTTCCGCCGCGAATGATCGTGTGCTCGGGGGTGAGCCCGGCGGCTTTCACGGCCGCTTCGGCTTTGGCAAGCGCACGGGGCTCGTTGACCAGACCATCACGCATGTTGCGGTATTGGCGCTTGATCTCGATGGTGATCGTCGCGCGCGGATGTTCGGCCCGCAGTCCTGCCGCGATTGATTCCAGCAGTGCGTACTGATCACCGAGTGCCGTGGTTTCGAAGTCCCGCAGGATGAGCCGCGCGGAGGCTTTCGCCACGCCCCCTTCCACATGATACGGATGCAGGAAGCCGTCGCGGCCGTCGGTGGTTTCCGGGGACAACCGGGCCGTGGGCAACCGGCTGAGAAAGTCGCTGAGAATGCGGACCGCGTTGACCATCACGCCCTTGCCGATGGAGGGATGCGTGTTGACGCCATCCACGGTGACCACGGCCTGATCCGCCGAAAAGGTTTCACTGTCGATCTGTCCCTGACCGCCGCCATCGAGCGTGTATCCGCAGACCGCGTTCAGCGTCTGCAGGTCGAGTTTGTCGGTTCCCCGACCGATTTCTTCGTCGCAGGTGAAGCAGAGCCGGAGTGGAGCCACGGCGCGACCACGGTTCGCCATCAGTTCCACGGCGGCCTGCATGATCACGGCAACGCCCGCCTTGTCGTCTCCACCGAGCAACGTGGTTCCGTCGGTGGTGATCAGCGTGTGACCGATCACGGTCTTCAGCTCCGGGTTCTCCGCCACGCGAATTACCTTGCGGAGGTCACCGGGGAGAATCAGATCGCCGCCCTGATAGTTGGCGACGATCTGCGGCTGCACATTTACCGCGGTGTATTCCGGTGACGTGTCGACATGCGCGACCAGCGCAATGGTCGGTGCGCAGTGCGGAGTGGTGCCGGGCACCGTCGCCATCACGATGCCGAATTCATCGCAGGTGACATCGCTCAAGCCCAATTCCCGGCACTCTTCCGCGAGCATCCCGCTCAGCGTCAGCTGTTTTGCAGTGCTGGGATAGGTGCTGCTCGTCTCATCCGATTGTGTGTCGATCCGCACGTACCGCAGAAACCGTTCAAGCAAAGCCTCATTCGCCACCGGAGTTTTCCTCACTGTCTCGTGATTCGTCATTGACCAGGATCAATCCAGCACGCCCATGCGGCGGCCGAGTTCCTGCAGGATCGCGCGGTCGCTGTCCGGGCGGCGGAATCCCTGAGGATGCGGTGCATCGTTGGTGATCCATTCCCGGAGTTTCAGGAACTGCGCCGCCGAGTGCTTGTACGCCGCGGACGGGGTGCGGAACGTCAGGTAGCCGAGGTATTGCAGCTGATCGTTGAGTTCATAGAACCGCGGGTCGCCGCATTCCCAGTAGGTGTCGCGCAGGGCGAACAGGTCCGGTGCGAACGTGCTCAAGCCGAGCAGGTAATCGCTGCCGTACATCACCATGTCGATGGCAAAGTCGTTGCCGGTGTAGAGCCGAAAGTCCGGGCGCTCCGCGTCGCGAATCTGCAACCGCTGCCATTCGGGCTCGCGGTGAAACGACGAATGTTTGGCTCCGATGCACTGCTTGACCAGCATCATTCCGCGGAACGTCTCAAGATCGTAGACCCCACCGAACGGCGCGAGATCTCGTGTGAGCTCGAAGCCGAGAAAGCGATCACAGCCAACTCCGATCGCGGCGTGGCTGGCCACGATTTCCGGTCCGGGTTGATGGGTCAGCCCGTACGAAGGAAACAGAATCGGCAAGCCGCCGTGGGATTGGATCGCTTCGCAGCGCCGCAGGTAACCATCGCGGCAGAACTTGGCTCCCGGTTGATCAGCAACGAAGGCTCCGGCGACGAACTCCCCTCCGCCGAGCACGGCCCGCGTACGGCGTAGGACTTCATCCTGCGTCGGGACATCAATCAGGTTGACGTAGCCCGTGTCCATGTTGATAGCGGGTGTTAATCCAGCGTTCGCCGTCCGTGTGACATGGGCTTCAAACGCCGGCCAGTCCACCGTGCCAGCGTCATCGGCAAAGGGCAGCAGGATGGCGGAAATCCCCGTGATCCGCCGGCGGGGCTTCAGCAGCGTGCAAGGGTCGAGCATGCGATTCCTCGGAATTTTTGCGTCCCTCTGAGCATACCGCCTCGGTGCGTCGGCCCCAACTCCGCGGTCTCACCAACGGGTGCCGGACAACGTGCGCTGCGCGTGGTACACTGCTGGCAACGTTCTGCGGAGATTGTTCGTTGCGCTGGAGTCCGACGGTGCTCGCCAACCGGTTGTGGTTATGCCTGTTCATTGCGTCGGCCGTGCTGGCGGGATGTCAGCGGCAGCCTGCGTCCTCTCCGGAGACGACGACGGGCGCCGAAGACGGTGCAACTCGCGCCCGGGCCACAGGCCACGCAATGGATCCGTCGCGAACGCGGCCGCTGCAGCCCGGTGCTGCGGGCACGGTGGAAATGGTCATTGACGCGTTTCGCAACGCCCGCCTGGAACTGATTTACGACGCGCTTCCGGCCAGCTATCAGCAGGACGTGACTCAACTGGTGCATGACCTCCCGGATCAGGTCGACCCAGAACTCTGGGACGCGGCCCTCCAAGTGCTGCGCAAAGCCGTTCACGTGCTCGAAGAGAAGCGGGACATCTTCATTGCGCTGCTAACGCGCCCGGGGTCAGCCTCCCCCGCGGAAATTACCACCGCCTGGGGCGAAGTCGCGATCGCGTGCGATCTCGTGGTGCGTGGCATCCTTGCGGATCCAGAAGCGTGGAAGACGCTCGATGTTCGCGAAGCGTTGCGAAAGGATATCAGTCGCGTGCTGCGCCGGGTCATGGCACTGAGTGCTTTGGCGAACCCGGTCGACAAGAATCCGTTGCTGGAGCTCGATCTGGTTGAGGTCGATCTCGTGGAAACGGCGGGAACAACGGCCCGCGTCCGCATCACCCCGCGCGGTGCCTCGGGCGTCGAACCGACCAAGTTCGTGCAAATCGACGGGAAGTGGATTCCTCAATCGCTCGCGGAAACTTGGCCAGAGATGATGCAGACGGCTCGCGACACCCTGCGGCAATGGCGGTCTGTCAGTGACGCTGAACGGCAAAGCCGACGGGAAAAACTGCAAGTCATCGACCGGGTTCTCGATCAGATGCTGATGGCCCGTAATGTCGACCAGATGGCCGCGGCCGCAACGCCGATCGTCTTGCAGGTCACCCAATGGTCAGCACCGATCACCACGCCGCCGGCCAAGCTTCCGGAAGGGCCGCTGGAAGGCGTCTCAATTCTGATTCAACGGGAATTGACCGATGAGGAACTGACGCGGCTGCTGCGGGTCCTCGAATCGATGACCGACGACCCGGAGCAGGAATATCACCTCGCGACAGCGAACGGCGGTAAGACGTTCATCTCGATCAAGCCGGTGGCCGATCTCACCGCCTTCGCCGCAAAGCTCACGTTCGCCGATGAGCCGACTGTGGACGCCACGGCCCGCACGATTACGCTGCGAAACATCCGCGTGCCGTGATCATGATGCACGTGGTGGATCGACGATCGTCTTCCATGGTGACGGATAATGTTCCCAGACCGCTTGGTAGGTTTCTTCCAGGGGCAACGGAACATACCAGCCTTCATCCAGGAAGAGCGGCGTCACGGGGATTGTCGCGCCCAAGTGCAGCGGCTCGATATAGGCTCGCACTGTCGAACCGGCACCGTAGCTGGCGATTTGACCGGCGGCGGCGGATCCTTCCGGTGCAGGCTCCGCGGTCAGCTCGTCCCAAACTGCCGCATGAATTCCCTGGCGATCAAACGTGCCTGGGGGGAAAACGTCGATCACCACCGCATGAACGCCATCACCGATCAGTCCGGCGACCTTTTCGATAAAGCTTGCCAGGCGAGAACGACTGGATTTGTTTGCGGGAGACACAATCTCGATGACGGAAACCAGGCGATCATCACCAATACGCCGGACCGCCAGCTGATCCTGTTTGCGAATCCATGCGTTTGTCTCAGCCGCTTGCTGGACCGTGGCTTGTAACGGGTGTTCGACGACGGCGAGAGCCCCCGAATGATCCCAGGACGACCCGGAATCGGCGTGCTCCAGCGCCACGACATCCGGTTCAATGCCACCGGCGATTTGCTCGCCCGCCGCGTAAAAGCCTTGTGGAAGAAGGCCGCCGTTCAAAATCCCAGCGAGACCATAGATCCATGCATTATGAAAATGGTGGAACATCCCGTGACGGACACGGGTCCAGTCATGTAACGGCATGGCGGCTCTCGGGTCGATTCATGGCAACACACGCCATCATAACAAGGCATCATGGCGTGGAGCGGGATTTTCGATCGTCAACTCTATTTTGACGGCGACAGGCGTTGCGGGGTCTTCTCCGACGACGGATCTCCAACGTCCACTCTGCGGATCGAGCCGTTCGTTTTGAGGTCTTTGCCGAAGTGCAGAGTGGCTTGAAGGTCTGCGGTTTCCATGCCCTTCAGTGTCGCTTTGGGCGGCGTGCTGTAACCCGCGCCGGGCTCGGTCACCACGATTTCTTTCACCTTACCATCCACAATGATGGCGTGGGCCTTGGCCGCTTTGTTCGTCCACAATTCACTGCGCTGTGGTTGATAGCGGTAATAGTTCGACACTTCGTCGAGCCGGTCGTTGGTGATGCCGTAGGGTTGCAGCACCTTCATCAGCGCGGCTTTGTTTTTGCGGGCCTCTTCCCCGGTTGGACCGCGGCCGCGCGCCGGGGTGACGCCGCTGAATGCCTCGCGGAACACTTCGGGTTTCACGCCCAGCGCCGCGGCAATCAGCACCACCGGCCGCCCGTGATCCTGCCGATCGGTCTCATGCCCGCCGCTGAACACGACCGGCACTTTTTCC
>DASRYX010000423.1:0-5037 GCA_035686985.1 Planctomycetaceae bacterium
GTGCAATATCCGTTCGTCACGCGAACACCCGCCCAGTCGTCCCCCGGACTGCGACATTCGCCCAGATCGGAAATCAGCACCATCGGTGTTTTCTCCCCCTCATGACGCATCTTTTGCAGGGTGCGGCGGGTGCGCGAAAACGGATTCCAGTGGGCGAACGTCCGGAGGATCGGCACATCGAGCGACAGCGGGCTTTGCGTGAGACCAAAATCCGGACCGCGCTGAGCGGACAGTTGGGATCGCACCTGTTCGATCACTGCGGCGAGATCGAGGTTTTCACCCGGTTTGACCCATACGCCGACCTGCCCGGTGAGCAGACTCGCCGGGGCTGGCTGCTGCTCCGGAGGCAAATACCGCCTTAGATTCACCGGGAGCAGAATCGGCCATTCGACGGTTTCGGAAAAGGGGACCAAGTCCCGCAGCGCGACATACGTCACCGCCATGATGACCATCACCGCCGTCGCGCGATTCCGCATCGCCCGCTGCGTGAGCCGGTCCAGCGAACCCGGCGGATAACGCAGGAATTGCGGCGAAACGGGCGGATCGTGTTCCGTCGGGGTCGGCAGCGCGAACCCGCGGCCTGCCTGAGACCGCTTCAGGAATTGGATCAGCTCGCCGAACGCCTTCAGCCGCTGGCGATTGCTTTTCAACGGTCGAAGCAGTTTCGCCGTGCGGCGGATGACAGGCCCGTCGGTCTCCGGCACGGGAACGTCCCGCCGGTAGTTTTCGGCGACAGCATCGAGCAATAACCGCGCGGCGGTCGCATCGGCGAGGCAATGGTCGACGCGCAGCAGCAAATGGTCGTTCGCCGGGGTGCGCAGGACGAACACCCGCGCGGCGGCATCCACCCGCGTGTCGAGAATCCGGTTCCACGCGGCGGTCCGGGCGGTGTCGTCGGCGAGCTGTTCCGTGGACACCAGCGACGATCGTTCGACCCGCGGAATGGGCTGCCAGTAGGGCGTCCACCAGTGCACGATGAAGCGGTAGCTCCACATCGGCTCGGCAGCGAGGGCCGCGAGAAACGCCCGCTCCAGCCGCACGGTGTCGAGGTGCCCGTCGAACTCGAGGACGCAGTTCACGTCCCCCTGATAGTTCGGCAGCATCGCCGCGAACCAGCGTTCATAAACCAGGCTCGAAAATCGCGGCGCGGCAGGCATCGGGGCGATCTGTAGGGTGGGCTGTGCCCACCATCATTAAGATGATTATTCATTGGTGGGCACAGCCCACCCTACATGGTTGTAGGTGTGTTCGTCACGTAACCCGCAATATCGGATCGGTTTTTTCCGTCCTGTCCCGCTTCGACGTCGACCGGACGCCTCACGGAGGCAGAATCGGAGGCGGCGGCGACGCGTGGTGCGGAAATTTCCGCCTGTAGGGAGAAACCCACTTGTGCGGGCGGTTCGAAATCGATTTAACTTTCTGGAGTGTAACAATTCACGGCTCTCGCTCGCCGCAGTCGTCGGCGGATGAAACCGGTAACAATCATGGCGGTGGGTGTAACTGTGTGTGCGGGTGTACGTACGCGGGCGTCATGCGTGATGAAACCGGTAACAATCATGGCGGTGGGTGTAACAGACACCCGCACGGATGCGGACGAGGCACAGGAAGCGGGAGTGCTTCCAGGGGAATGGGACGCAGCGCCGCCCGTCGCCGCACCGTCGTCGGCGTTACCCGCCGCGCCCGTGCTGATTCAACCTGAGCGGGCGGCCGGACCGCCGCTGGTGAAAGTCCGGCGATTCGCGTTTCTGGACGGTCTGCGGGCCCTGTCCGCACACGCGATCGTCTGGCATCACATCGCCTTCTACGGACCGCTGTCGGACATCGCCTATCCGTTGATGCCGACGTTGATTGAACTGCTCGCCGAATACGGTCGCATGGCGGTGCAGATTTTTCTCGTGATGGGAGGCTTCGTCGCCGCACAGGGATTGTCGCGCACAGTTCCCGCAACGTTGCGTGAGATGACTCAGCAGGCGGTGAAACGCTACTGGCGACTCGCGTGGCCGTACTTGTTCGTCATCGGCGTGGCCATTCTCGCGAATGCCGCCGCATCACGGTTCATGACGCATGAATCGATCGCCGCGCCGCCGACGCTGCCACAGGTCGTCGCGCATGTCTTCTTCCTGCAGACGCTGCTCGGGTATGAGTCGCTGTCGTCCGGGTTCTGGTATCTCGCGATTGATCTGCAGTTGAGCCTGTTCACGCTCATTGCCTGCACGCTGATCGGGTTCATCGCGCGGCGATGGGGTCGCGAGGACCGCACGCAGACCTGGGCGATGGCGTTGTTCCTGCCGTTAGCAGTCGCGTCGCTCTTCTGGTGGAATCGTGATGCGGACCACGACATCTGGGCGGGCTATTATTTCGGCAGCTACTTCATCGGCCTGACAACGGGGTGGTCTCTGACCGGGCGGATTTCCTACCGGTGGTTCGCCGTAATGTTCGCCGTGGTCATGTTGTCTCTGGCCTCCGATTTCCGTACGCGTCCGGCACTGGCCCTTGCCACCGGAATGATCATCGCCATAGCGGGGGTCACCGGCGGACTGGAACGCTGGCTGCGCTCACCGTTCATGGCGTACTGGGGTAAGCTCAGCTACAGCCTGTTCCTGATTCATTTCCCCGTCTGCCTGGTGATGAACGCCGTGCTGGGCCAGCTGTTCGCCGATCATCCGGTGCTGGCGGCGGTGGGAATGGTCCTCGCCTGGCTCACCAGCTGTGCCGCCGCGGTCGTGTTTCATCATCTCGTGGAAGAAACCCACAGCTGGCGACCGGTCAGAAAAGTGGTTAGTGGTCGGTTTTCAGTGGTCAGTGGCTAAAGCCGCCGGTCACCCCCTGCCTTTCTTCCCAACTAACCACCAACCACTGACAACTGACCACTGCTCCAAAAAACTGCTCTTTTCCCAAATTTACAATTCTGGTAGTTCTGCTGCGTCGAGTGGCCTGTCGCGCGCTCGGCAAGCCGTCTGCGCTGGATTGCGGCGGCCGTCCGGGGGGACTTTCGGGAAGGGATTCCCAATGAGTGGGATGTGGAAACTCGCCGCCATGTCGGTGGTGATGGGCGCGGGTCTGGTGGTTGTCTGGCAAGCGCAGCAAAGCTTGAAAGCAACAACACCACCGGTCGGCGTACTGAATCGCAGCGACGCGGATGCGCTCGCGGACAACGATCCGGATGTGAAGCTGGGCTTCGCCAGTCCCGACGGTGTCGTTACGCCCGCCGCCGAACCCGAACTCTTCCCGAAGAGTGAACCGGTCGCCGTCGCGGCGTCCGTTCCGCCCGAGAAAACCGCCGAAGCGTCCGCCGGTGAACCCACGTTGCGGCCCGACGCCGCCCGTTATCGCCGGGGGATCAACTTCCGCGAAAGCACGACGCCCGAGCCGATCGAGATGCCGGGCGATGCGCTGGCGAACAACGAATCCAGCACGCCGCCGCGGCGGTTGTCGACGCTCAAAGACCCTGCGGTCTCGAAAGCCGAAGGATTCGATTACGGTCCGACGTTGCTCGCGCCCAATAGCGACACGGCGAAACCGACCATTCAGACTGTCGCCGCAGAAGAGCCGGCGGACTTCGACCCGTTCGGGGAATCCGCTCCGCCGCCGCTGAAAAACAACGAACCGAAGCTCCCCGCGCTGCCGCGGGATGAGCCCGCGCCGCTGCCGGACCTCGGCGCTCCGGCTGACGAACCGTTCGCCGTGGAGAAGTCGAAGCCCGTGGAGACACCCCTGGCGAAGCGACGCTTGAACGCCGCGGAGGACAACGCCGCTGACCCGTTCGGAACCGAACCCGCTCCGGCCCGGTTGCCGTCGGACCTCGACACGCCGCTGCCGAAGACGATCCCGGAAACGAAAGAACCCGCGCTGCCGGCAGAGACGGAACCGTTCGATCCGTTCGCCCCGGCGAAAGTCCCCACACCGGCGGCCGGTCCGCGTGTTCCGGTGGACGCACTGCCGAGCCTCGAGACGCCGCCCGCGCGGATCGAACCGAATGAACGCACACCCATCCAGCGTGAAACGCCGCGCGAACGCCGTGTCACCCCGGCGTCCGATGCGATGATCGGCGACGGCACCGCCGCCCCGGAAGTCCCCCGCGGCGTGCTTGAACCTCGCCTGATCATCGAAAAGACCGCCCCGGCGAAAGCGCTGCTCGGTCAACCCGTGGTGTACTCGTTGCTGGTGAAGAATGTCGGCACGACGCCGACGAGTCAGGTACAGATCGAAGACCGCATTCCCCGCGGCAGCCGCCTGGTCGGAACCGCTCCCCGTGCCGAGATGCACGACAAGCGCTTGATGTGGAAGCTGGGCACGCTGCAGCCGAACGAAGAACGCAAGATTTCGATCAAGGTGGTTCCCGAAGAAGAAGGGACGATTGGCAGCGTCGCGAAAGTCACGTTTGTGACCGAACTCGCGGCGGACATCGTGGTCTCGGCGCCGCAACTCAAACTGCGAGTGAATGGCCCGTCAGAACTGCGGATGCAGGAATCCGCGGAGTTCGCGTTCACGCTGTCGAACCCCGGCGATACCGAAGCGAAGAACGTCATCCTTCGCAGCCTGATTCCCGAAGGATTGTCCCATCCCGCGGGCAGTGACCTCGAATACAAGATCGAAAAGCTGGCTCCGGGTGAATCGCGTGAAGTCCGGCTGGAGCTCACCGGGGCGAAAGTCGGCCGCGTGACCCATCACGCCATCGCGAGTGCTGACGGCAATCTCTCGACTGAAGCGAAGACCAACATCGAGATCGTCGGCGAGCAGATCGTCCTCACGCGCAGCAGCCCGCCGAAGACGTATGTGGGCCGGCAAGTGACCGTGTCCAACCGGATCGGCAACGAAGGCCAGCGGCCGGTGAATCGCGTGCGTGTGACCGAGACGATCCCGGTCGGCTTTGAATTCGTGGAAGCCAGCGACAGCGGCATCTTCGATTCCTCCACCCGCACGATTACCTGGAACGTCGGTCCGCTGACCGTCGGCGGCGAGCATCAGGTCTCCGCGACGCTCGCCCCCAAAGCGGTTGGTCAGTACGAAAGCGTGATCTCCGCGACCGGCCCGACC
>DASRYX010000424.1:0-2687 GCA_035686985.1 Planctomycetaceae bacterium
GCGATGATCGCCATCACGACCAGCAACTCGATGAGCGTAAAGCCCCGCCGTGAGGCCGGAAAACTGCGGTTCGGCCGTTGACTCACCATTCGCCTCACTCCTCGAGGGCCCGCGTCCTGCAACAGCGCGATTCCCGTGTTCGTGTGTAAACTTCTTTCCACCGTGGGAAGCCTACCAAGCCGCCCGCGGGATTGCAAATTTTCTTCGCGTTTCTGAGAGAAACGCAGGCACGCCCCGCGGATCAACATCCCAAGAAGAGAACTACTCCGCGGTGACGAGGAACGGCCGCCAACTGGCGTACTTCTGTGACTGGAGATGCTGAAAGAGCAACGGATTGCGTGCCGGTTTTTTAGGAGCCCGCATCAGTTTCATCCCGGCTTCATGCGGCGTGCGGCCCCCTTTGCGGACGTTACAGTCGAGGCAGCAGCAGACAATATTCTCCCAAGTGGTGGGGCCGCCGCGACTTTTGGGCATCACATGGTCGAGGCTTAAACGCTGAGTGCCATACTTTCGCCCGCAATACTGGCAGAGATAATCATCGCGAAGAAAAATATTCCGCCGATTAAACTTCACCGAATTCCGGGGCATCCGCTCGTAACGCAGCAGACGGACGACGCGCGGAACCTGGATCTCAAAATTGACGGCGCGAATCCAGTCGTGGTGATTGGAGAAGTCGCCGAACTCCAGCCGCATCAGACTTGTTTCCAACCAGCCGTCGAAGTCATACGATTGATAAGTGCCGTCTTCCACGGAGATGACTTCTGCCAGGCCTTTGAAGAGGAGGCAGAAGGCGCGGCGAACGGAAACAACGTGGACGGGAGCGTATTGTCGGTTTAACGCCAACACGCTGGCATGAATCGCTGACGGAGCATTGGCAATCATCGCCTGCGAAATCCTCAGACAGGAATCATCCTGCGAGGCAGACACGGCGAGCGCACACTTCATTCCGAGCCGCTGCCGGCGTCTCGGAACCAAGCCGTTCCCTTGCCTGCGCGGCGGAATGGAGACCACTCCGGAGACGAGGTTCGCCTGCGGAGCAGCACCATTTCGTCGTTCCCGAATTCTAAACGCCCGCCGCTCGATCCGGCAAGACAGTTGGGGGAATTCTCCACGCTCGCCGCTTTGCACGACGGAACGAGCTCCGTTTTCCATTCAACTTTTGATCGCCGAAACATGGACCGGTAGGAAGTTCGACCCCTTTCCCGCACCAGACCAGTGGTTCATAATGAACTCAGGAGAACCGACGGTGAATCCGCACTGTCGGTGGCTGATTAAGGAGATCAAAACATGCTTTGTCGATTAGCTCTGATGCTGCTGGTCCTGGGCGCGGGAATGACCGCTTCCGCTCAGGAATACGTCAATGGTTACACGTACGTCGCGCCGAGCTATTACCTCACGCCGCCGGTGGTGACCTACTCGCAGGGCTATGTCGGTGCGCCGTACTATGCTGCTCAACCGGCCCCGGGCTTTGTCGCTCCGGGGCCGGTCGTCGGTCCGGCCCCCATCGTCTATCGTGGACGCGTGCGGCCGTCGCAACGCGAAGTCGAGTACCGCTTCCGTGGCATCGACGGTCGCCGGCATAAAGTCGAAGTCGAATACGACCGCTACGGTCGCGTGAAAGACGTGGATTACCGCCGCTGATCTTCTCTCTGATATGATTCCTGAAGCCCACGGTTTCTGAACCGTGGGTCTCTTCATTTAATCTCCAATAGTGAACACGCGCCGCATGACCGTCGACGACACTCCCAGCCGCTACGTTGTCGGGCTGGACCTGGGGACCACCAACTCGGCCCTCGCCTACGTCGACACGACGGAAACGCCCTGGCGCATTCGCACATTCGTCGTCCCCCAGGCGGTCGCGGCGGGCCAGATCGAAGCCCGGGAAACGGTACCCTCCTTCCACTATCAACCGGCGAGCGGTGAAGTCGCGAAGGGGGCCTTGCGACTCCCGTGGCAACAGCACGATCCGAACTACTGCGTTGGCCACTTTGCGCGGGATCAGGGTACGCTTGCCCCGGCGCGATTGATCAACTCGGCGAAGTCGTGGCTCTGTCACCCCGGCGTGGATCGCACCGCGGACCTGTTGCCTTGGCAAGGCGCGAGTGACGTTGATCGTCTTTCGCCGGTGACGGTCAGTGCCCGCATCCTGCAGCATTTTCGTGAAGCGTGGGATCACGCGCATCCGCAACATCTGCTTGCGCATCAGGATTTCGTGCTCACGCTGCCCGCGTCGTTCGATGAAGTCGCGCGCGAGTTAACCGTTCGGTCCGCGCAACAGGCGGGGTTGCCTCGCGTCGAGCTGATCGAAGAGCCGCAGGCGGCGTTCTATGCCTGGATCGCCAAGCACGCGGAGACCTGGGATCAGCTGGTCTCGCCCGGCCAGAAGATTCTTGTGTGCGACATCGGCGGCGGTACCACCGACTTCACGTTGATCCGCGTCCGCAAAGGCAACGATGGCGTCGTGCAGTTTCACCGGGTCGCGGTGGGGGATCATCTCATCCTCGGCGGCGACAACATCGATCTCGCGCTCGCTCATCATCTCGAGCGAAAACTCAAAGGCGACGGCAAACTCGAACCACGTCAATGGAGCGTTCTCGTCCGCAGTTGTCGCCAGGTGAAAGAGGTCCTGCTCGGCGACAATCCGCCGGACCAGTACACGCTCGCGCTGCCCGGCAGCGGTTCGAAAC
>DASRYX010000425.1:0-3144 GCA_035686985.1 Planctomycetaceae bacterium
ATCAAACTGCAGGCGCCCACCGCCATCGCGATGCAGGAAAAGACCGCCTTCGAAGCGTTCGTGAAGTCCGTGGAACTACCCTAGTGCAATGATCAGCTCATTCCCAAGCTCCGCTTGGGAATGCCTTCCCGCGAAGCTCTGCTTCGCATGAGTCCCGGAGAAGACGAAGCAGAGGTTCGGTCCCGGACGTTCCCAAGCAGAGCTTGGGAGCGAGAGAGAGCAAAACAACTTCGCATGTCAGTGAGACCGCCGATGTCTACCGCCACAACAAACGATCAGGACTTCACCGCGCATCTGCGTGACGGCTCGTGGCTCGGTCCGCTGATGAACGCCATCCTGACGCCGCTGGCATCGCTCAAGCTCACCGTGGCGTTGCTCGGCATGGCGATCTTCATCGTGCTCGCGGGAACGCTGGCCCAGGTCGAGAAAGACATCTGGCAGGTCATCGATGAATACTTCCGCACGGCGGTGGCGTGGATCGACCTCAAAGTCTTCCTGCCACCGTCATTCTGGAAAGCGTTTACCTCGGCGGAGATGCCGACCATTCGCGGCAGTTTCCCGTTTCCGGGCGGGCAGCTCATCGGTTCGATGATGGCGCTGAATCTGCTCGCAGCCCATCTCGTGCGGTTCAAGGTGCAGGCCAGAGGCTGGCCGCTGATCTCCGGGCTGCTGGTGATCCTCGCCGGGATCGTGCTCACGACGTTTGTGATTCTCTCGGCGAATAACTCCGGCGGCCTGCAGGCGCAACCGTGGCTGTCGTTTGGCATGTTGTGGTACGCGCTGGTGGGAGCCGCGGTCGCCGCGTATGCCGCTTTGATCGGGTGGTGGCTGTATCGTCCGTCTGCTCCGGGAACGGTGGAGTGGGCTCTCCGCGGCGGACTCGTGGCCCTCGGCGGAGGCGTTGCTTATCTGCTGATGATGGCCGTCCGGGGTGAACGGCTCAGCGACTCCGCGATGCGCATTCTGTGGCAACTCACGCAGGGCGGGGGTGTCGGCCTGATTCTGCTCGTCGGTTGCTCGCTCGTCTTCCGCAAGCGCGCCGGCGTCGTCCTGTTGCACGCGGGCATCGGACTGCTGATGTTCGGCGAACTTCTCGTCGGTCTGACAGCCGTAGAAGGCCAACTGCAGCTGCAGGAAGGGGAGACGGTCAACTTCGTGCAGGACATCCGCACTGTGGAACTCGCCGTCGTCGATACGTCCGATGAGAAAGTCGACCGCGTGATCGTCATCCCGAAAGCGGTGATCGACCAGGCGATCCGGAATAAGAAGCCGATCATCGATGAACGGTTGCCGTTCCAGATTGAAATTGCGCAGTTCCTGCAGAATTCGACGCTGCGAAAAGCGCGGCCGTCCGACACGAACCTCGCTAACAAAGGGCGCGGACTGGAATATGTCGCCGAAGAAATCCGCGCCGGCAGCGGCACGGACACCGACAGCAAGGTCGACCTTTCCGCGGCGTATGTCAGCCTGAAGAGCAAGTCCGGCGAAGACTTCGGCACCTATCTGCTCGGCCTGATTTTCTCCTCGCAGAACGACACTGAAACCGTAGCCGTCGACGGCAAGTCGTACCAGGTCGCGCTGCGGTTCAAGCGATCCTACAAACCGTACAAGTTCCAGCTGATCGATGTCCGCAAGGATGACTACATCGGCACAGATACGCCGCGGAATTACTCGTCCGATGTCCGGCTCGTCGATGACACGCGCAGTGTCGATCGCGAAGTTCACATCTGGATGAACAATCCGTTGCGGTTCGCCGGCGAGACGTTCTACCAGAGCGGTTACCATCGCGATCCATCGACGCAAATCGAAGGCACCACGCTGCAGGTCGTCACAAACACCGGCTGGATGATTCCGTATGTGTCGTGCATGATCGTTGCCATTGGCATGCTGGCCCACTTCCTTGTCACGCTCAACCGGTTCCTCAACCGGGCGGAAACCACGACGGTCAATTTCGTCGGCGGTTGGGGCACGATGACCTGTGGCCTCGTGGCGTTCGGCATCTGTGCCGTGGCCGCCGTCGCGCTGATCGGTCGAGCCTCTTCATCCAAGGTGAAGGATGGCGAGTTCGATTTCGAAGCGTTCGGTTCGATTCCCGTCGTCGCCGACGGACGCACCAAGCCACTCGACACCGTCGCGCGCAGCAGTCTGCTCGTGATCTCGTCCGGCAAGCAGACGTTCAACGATCACAACGATAAGTCGCAACCCGCCATCCGCTGGTTGTTGGACGTGATGGCGAAGCCGGAAACGTGCTTCACGCACCGCGTGTTTCGCATCGAGAATGAAGATGTGCAACGCCTGGTGGGTCTCGAACGGCGGGAACGCTTCCGTTACGCACCGGAGGAATTCCTGCCGAAGTTGAAGGAGCTCACCGAACAGGCCGAGCGCGCCCGCAAGTTGGACAAGACGAAAGTCACGGTCTACGAGGCGAAGATTCTCGAACTCGAAAAGAAGATCGGGATTCTGGACCTGCTGCTGCAATCGTTCTCCCCGCCGAACATCCGACCCGAGACTGCCCGCGATGACCTGATGGCCGCGATCAGCCGACAACAAGCGTTGCGACAACGTCATCCGCCGCTGGTCATCCCGCCGGAAGAAAAGGGAGCTGAGTGGGACACCTTCGCCGCGGGTTGGACACGCAATCTCGTGAAATCCACGTTCCTTCAACAGGAAGCGGAGGAGCCGACAGACGCCTTCACCCGCATTCTGGTGGCTTACGCTGGCAATAAGCCGGATGAATTTAACAAAGAAGTTTACGCCTACAAGAAGTGGCTGACGGAACATCGCCCGGAGGACCTGCCGCTGCAGAAGGTGCAGTTTGAAGGGTTCTTCAATCGACTGCAGCCGTTCTTTGTCTCGCAAATGATGTACTTCGTCGCATTCCTGTTCAGCGTGCTGGCGCTGTTCGGCTTTGCCTGGCCGACATGGGGTTCGGCGTCGATCCGCATCGCGGTGGGCATTGCGCTGGTGGCGTTCCTGCTGCACTGCTTCGCGCTCGGTTCGCGGATCTACATTTCCGGACGCCCGCCGGTCACGAATCTGTATTCGTCGGCGGTGTTCATCGGGTGGGGAGCCGCCGGCTTGGGCTTCCTGCTGTGTCTGTTCTATCGCAACGTCATCGGCACACTGATCGGCATGCTGATGGGG
>DASRYX010000426.1:0-3820 GCA_035686985.1 Planctomycetaceae bacterium
CCGTTCCTTGCTGAAGCTGCGGTGTCCGTTGCCGAGGTAATGGATGCTGCCGAAGCTGCCATCGGCAAACCGCAGCGTGCACACCAGCTTGTCTTCCGAAATGGTAACCGACGGGTTGTCGCCCATCTGCAGCGATTGAGCCGCGACGATCGGTTGTCCGGCGAGATACCGCAGCAGATCGACGAAGTGGCAACCTTCGCCGATCATCCGTCCGCCGCCGACTTCGGGGTCATGTGTCCAATGGTCCGCGGGCAACAGTCCGGCGTTCACGGTCATCACAAAGCTCTTCGGTTCCGCCACGCCTTTCAGCAGCTTCGCCATCTTTGCGACCTGCGGGGCGAAACGGCGATTGAAGCCGACCATCACCTTGCATTGCGGTGCGGCCGCTTGAGCGGCAATCACACGGTCGAGTTCCTCGCGTGTCAAACACAGCGGTTTTTCGACGAACACATGCTTCCCGGCGGCGAGCGCGCGGCAAACGTAATCAGCGTGCGAATCATGCCGGGTGGCGATGATCACCGTGTTGATTTCGGGATCTTCAAACACCTTCTTGAGATCGGTGGTCGCTTGCTCAATCCCAAAACGCTTGGCAGCGTGAACCGCGGAGACGCCACCGCGGCTCGCAACCGATTTGAACCGGACACCGGCTTCACGAAACGCGGGGAGCAAAACGTGGCTGGCAAAACCACCCGCACCGATCACGCCCACCACCACGTTCGATGTCGGAGCACTCTTAGTCTTGTCGGCCGACATTGGCACGCGAACCGTCGTGTTCCGCAGCGCGGTCGCCTGTTCGGCGGTCTCGTCCGCGGCGAGCAGCAGCACGCCCAGTGAAGGTTCTTTGCCACCGACCACATCGTAGGCATCTGCCGCCTGACAGATCGGAAAGCGATGCGTGATCAACGGCGAAACGTCGAGTTGTCCCTGGGCGATGAGATCCAGCACCGCGGTGAAATTGCGCTGTTCCGTCCAGCGAACGAACGGCAGCGGATAGTCACGACCCTGATCTTCATAGCTGGGATCGTAACGTCCCGGTCCATAAGAACAGGAAACCTGGAACGAGAGTTCTTTCTTGTAGAAGTCATCGCGAGAAAGATTCAAACCGGCGACGCCAACCAGCACGATCCGGCCGCGCTTGCGGCTCACGAGCGCCGCTTGATGGACGGGTTCGTGGCTGCCGGTCGCGGCGGTGATCAGGACGCCGTCCATGCCCGCGCCGCGCGAGAAAATCTGTGCGCGGCCGATCAGGTCTTCCTGCCCCAGATGCACGGTTTCCGCGCCGAGTTGTTGCGCGAGCTTCAATCGCGCCGGATTGAAGTCCGCACCGAGAACCCGTGCGCCGTTGGCTCGCAGCAGCTGCACCGCGAGGAGCCCAATGAGACCCAGACCCGAAACCAAAAAGCATTCGCCGAGCGTGGGGGCGGCGAGGCGGATTCCCTGCAGTGCGATTGACGACAGCACACCGAAGACGGCTTGCTCATCGGGCACACCGTCCGGAATCTTTGCACACAAGTTCTGCGGAACGGAGACCATCTCGGCGTGATGACCGTTCGACAGCACGCGGTCGCCAACTTCGAAACCGGTTACCCCCGCACCGACGGCGACGACGGTACCGACGTTGCAGTAGCCGAGTTCGATCGCTTCATCGAGCTTCGTAAAAACCGATTCCAGCGTAGTCATCACGCCGTCGGTCTTCATTTTTTCGAGCACCATGCGGACCTGATCGGGTCGCTGGCGGGCTTTACCGAGCAGGCTCGCCTTAGCGAAGTCGGTCACCATGCGTTCGGTGCCGGCGGAGATCAGCGTCACGCGGGTTTGAATCAGCAGCCAGCCGGGTCGGACCTGCGGGCACGGAACTTCCACGACTTGTGTTTTGCCGGCGCGCAATGACTGCAGAACCTGTTGCACGATCCATCCCCCCAAACAGTCCGGTCCTTCGGCTGATGCGGGGCGACGAAACGCCCCCACTTGAGCGCGAACCGTATTGCAAACCGGCAAATCCTGCAAGAGCGATGTGGTGGGAGTTGTCAGTGGTCAGTTGATAGTGGTTAGTGGGAGTAGGAGGACACCGCTTGCGGTTTCGCGCTGCGTGAAGATCAAGCGGGAAGCGAAGCCGCGAGCAGCGAATCACGCGAAGTGTGTCCGCACGAGGCGTTTGAAATCGGCGAAGTTGCGGACCTTCTGCACGGCGTCGCGGAACTCGGGAAAATCGGGCAGGAACTTCGCGAAGTAGCAGCTCACGCGCGGCAGCCGCTTCAGAGCGAGGAAGTTGCCGTAGAACTCAAATTCGCTTTCCACAAGCTGGAGCAGCACACGCGCCCGCTCGTTGGGCGTCGGCGGCGGAACGGTACTGCCACCGAGCACGAGCGCCCGCGCCTGCTGGAAAATCCACGGGTTGCCGAGACAACCGCGACCGATCGCGACGCCGTCTGCACCGGTTTCCTTTAAGAACCGCACGACGTCTCCGGGTTCGCGAATGCCGCCGCTGCCCAGCACGGGGAACTGCACGGCGTCTTTCACCCGGCGGATGACCGACCAGTCCGGGCCGCCGACGTAGGCCTGGGCGACACTGCGGGCATGCACATCGACCGCCGCCGCTCCCGCCTGCTCGGCGCGCTCGGCCACTTCCACCGCGGTTTCGCGCTCGGCATCGGGACCACTGCGGATCTTCAAGGTGACGGGAATATCCACCGCTTTCGCGACGGCTTCCACAATGCGACCGATCGCCGGCGGGTCGGCCATCAGTGCGCCCCCTTCTCCGCGATTGTTCAGCCGCTTGATCGGACACTCAAAGTTCAGGTCGACGATCGCGAAACCCTGCTGGGCGACCACGCGCGCGGCTTCGGCCATCACTGTCGGATCGGCCCCACTGATCTGTCCTGCCGCCGGACGTTCGCCGGGCGTCGTGGACAGAAGTTTCAGCGCCCGTTTGTCCCGCTTGGCGACATCAGCCGCGTCGATCCGCTCGGTGCAGACAAAGCTCGCGCCGAACTGTTTGCACAACAATCGAAACGGCAGACTCGTGTGCTCTTCCATCGGCGCGAGACCGACGGGATGAGCGATGCTGACGGAGGCGATACGCATGGGGAGAAAGTTGGTTGTTGGTGGTGGGTCGTTGGTCGCAATACGCCGAGTCAGGAAGATTAGACATTGGTCAGCCGGTCTTACCGATCAACGACCAACAACCCACGACCAACGAATTTCACAATCGCAGCCAGTCGTAGAACAGAAACTCGAACCGCTTTGTCAGCAGCGTGATGCGGCCCATCACAGTGAAGGCGAATGACGCACCGAAGGCGATCATCAGCACCCATACGCCCAATCGGGCCACGCGACCGGCGACGCCTTTGTGTTCAAACGAGAAGAAGAAATACGTCAGGCACGACAGAAGACTGAGAATCACGCCCCAGTTGCGCAGCGTGAGCCAGAAATCGAACCGGCCGTCGACGAGGACGACGAGCGGCAGAATCGTATTGCGAATCTGGGCGACGAAGTCGGCGTCCAGAAACAGCACCAGTCGCAGACCCGCAAACGTGCCGACGACAAACGCCAGCGGCCATTGCGCGAGCCATCCCATCTTCGGCACGAACCGCAGAAACAGCATCCCCCCGAGAACCAGTGGCACGAGGTATGTCCAATCGGCTGCTTTGTCTTCGTCGATCCCCGGCAGCGCCCAGTTGCGGACCAGTTGCGGTGCGAGTTCCACCAGCAGCTGCGCGACGATTGAATCCCAGAAACCCACGACCATCGCATCCCCGGCCGAGACGCCGACGATGATCGCCTCCGCGAGTTTGTAGAACACATTGTCGCGGTACAAGTA
>DASRYX010000427.1:0-1775 GCA_035686985.1 Planctomycetaceae bacterium
TGCTGTCGAGTAGGGTGCGTCGCGACGCACCCTGCATTCTGTCAGCAGACCGGTGCGTCATGACGCACCCTACGAGAGACATCATGACGCGCACGGCGATTCTGGAACGGTTGCGGGCGAAAGTCGCGGCGGGGCGGCCGATCATTGGCGGCGGCGCGGGGACGGGGCTGTCCGCGAAGCTCGAAGAAGCCGGCGGCATTGATCTGATCGTGATCTACAACTCCGGCCGGTTCCGCATGGGGGGCCGCGGGTCGCTTGCCGGGATGATGCCCTACGGTGACGCCAACGCCATCGTGATGGACATGGCCCGTGAAGTCTTGCCGGTGGTGAAGCACACGCCGGTGCTCGCCGGGGTGTGCGGAACCGATCCGTTCCGGTTGATGCCGGTCTTTCTGCGGGAAGTGCAAGCCGCCGGGTTTGCGGGGATTCAGAACTTCCCGACGGTGGGACTGATCGACGGCAACTTCCGGCAGAACCTCGAAGAAACCAATATGGGGTACGGCCTGGAAGTTGATCTCGTGCGCCTCGCGCGGGAGATGAACCTGCTCACCACGCCGTATGCGTTCAATGTCGATGAAGCCACCGACATGGCGAAAGCCGGCGCGGATATTCTTATCCCGCACATGGGGCTGACGACGAAGGGCAGCATCGGCGCGAAGACCGCGCTCACGCTGGAAGAATCCGCGAAACTCTGCCAGGCGATGCACGACGCCGCGAAGAAGGTGAACCCGGAGATCCTCGTCCTCTGCCACGGCGGCCCGATTGCCGACCCGGAAGACGCGCAGTACATCCTCGATCACACCGAAGGCATCGTCGGCTTCTACGGTGCCAGCTCGATGGAACGCCTCCCCGTCGAACCCGCGATCACCGCCCAGACCGAAGCGTTTACGAAACTCCGCTGGAAGCGGTAAGCAAACCTACGCGTCTTCCCACTCCGCTTCTGGCACCGCGGCTTCGGCGGCGTCGAGGGCTTCAAGTTCCGCGGCGATGGCGGCGTCATCCTTCGCGGCCTGCACCGGCGACTTGTCGTCCCGCGAACGGAAGTAGATCTTCAACGGGACTTCCTTGAACGGCAGCTCTTCCCGCAGCACGCCCAACAGGTAACGCTTCCAGCTTTCGTCGAACAGCTCGGCGTCGTTGACCTTAAAGACCAGCGTCGGCGGTTCGACGGCGACCTGTGTCACGAAGAGAATGCGTGGTGTACGATTCTTCCGCATCGGCGGCGGCCACTTCTTTACCGCGGCGCGAACGAGGCGGTTCAGTTCACCGGTGCCAATCCGCAGCCGCGCCTGCTTGTAGACCGACTGCGCGAGGTTGATGAGCTTCTTGACATTCTTCCCTGTCAGGCCCGTGATGACCGCCGTCGGAACGTGCCGCATGTCGGCGAAGGTCTTGAAGACGTATTCCGACCACTCGCCTGGCTCCATGCCGACGGCGAGGTCCCACTTATTTCCCACGAAAATACACGGTTTGACTTCACCCTGAATTTCGGAGACGAGCTGCTTGTCGACGCGCGAAATCTTGTCCGAGCAGTCGAAGAACATCAGCACGACGCTGGCCCGGCGGATGCTGCGCTTGGCCCGCGCCAGACCGTACCACTCCACGTCGTTGGCGAGACTTTTCCGTTTACGCACGCCGGGGGTGTCAATCGCGATGAACGACTTGCCATCGAGTTCAAACCGCACGTCGACCGAATCACGCGTGGTGCCGGGGACCTCGCTGACGATCATCCGCTCGGTTTCGGCGAGCTGGTTGATGAACGTGCATTTGCCCAC
>DASRYX010000428.1:0-3620 GCA_035686985.1 Planctomycetaceae bacterium
CCGGTAGTCCACGCGGTTACCAGCAGCGAGACGGATAACGCCTTCGTGAAGTAGATCGCCATCCGCGGAATCGGCGTCACCAGCAGATAAATCAGCGACTGGACTTCGCGCTCGCCGCCAATGGTCGACGATCCATAACTGATCGCGAAGATCGGCATCAGGAAATTGATGAACGTCGGCAGCAGCATAAAGTCGCACAGGCCGGCGACCGTTCGGCTACCGCGATGCGACCACGCGGCGACGATCAATCCGCAGACAACGGCCAATCCGAGATTGACGAGCGTCTGCCGGGAAAAGAACTGCCGCTGCAGCGTCAGCCGGAACAGAAACAGGCACGCCCGCACCGTTCGCCAGGGCGATGCGGAAGGCAGCGGAGTCGAGATTTCGGCAGCAGACACTCCTGGCCCTCTCAGAATTGTGCCGCGGCGGACATCACATAGCCGAACGTGGCCTCGGTCGTGACGTCCGTCGTTTCCAGCCGTTGGATCTCAAATTGCCCACCGGCAGCAAGCTCGGCCAACTGGCGAAACAGCACCGCCGCATGGACGACTTCCAGCGACAGTTCATCACTGCGGGCGATTGTCACGCCTTGCACCGATTCACACAGCATGAGTTCTTTGGCGAGCGCTCGCGCCTGCGGGCAGATCACGCGCACCTGCAACGGCATATCGGCAAACAGCGCTCGAATCTCGCCTAAGGTGCCCACCGCCAGAACCCGGCCGCGGCCCATGAAAATCACGCGCTCGGCGAAGTCGTCCATTTCGCCGAGAATATGGCTGGACACCAGCACGGCCTTGCCACGCTCGGCGAGCGCCCGGAACAAGTCCATCAGTTCCAGTCGCCCGACCGGATCAACGCCGTTCAACGGCTCGTCAACGACGATCAGGTTCGGATCATGGATCAGCGCCTGTCCGAGCTTGATCCGTTGCCGCATCCCTTTCGAACAGCCCTTTAACCGGCGATGAGCGCGGTCGAACATCCCGACCTGCTTGAGCACCTGATCGACGCGGTCGGTGAGTTCGGAGCCGGTCCACCCCTGCAGGCGGGCCATCGTTGTGAGAAACGAACGGCCGGTCATTTCCTCATAGAGCGTGTCGACCTCCGGGCAATAACCGATCTGGCGTTTCGCGGCGGCGCTCCACGACTCATGCGGGCCGACGCGAACCTGTCCGAGCGTCGGCCGCAGATGTCCCGTGAGGAGTTTGATCAACGTCGTCTTGCCCGCGCCGTTGGTGCCGACAAGTCCGGTCACACCGGGGTAGATTGCCACGCGGACATCGTTGACACCGATGACCGGGCCATACCATTTGGTGACGCCCTCAAAATCGGCGACAGGCGTGGCTTCCGGGACCGCGGTCATCGCACGACCTCCACCGCTTTCACACGGTAGATAATCAGGGCGAGACTCAGCAGACAGACCCCCACCAGCACGATCACGGTCTCGGTTCCGGTCGGGCTGCGGTTCTCGGGCAGACTGCCGAACGCCCAATGCCCGACGCGTAACATATCTTCCCACAGCGCAAGCAACATCCATCGCCGCTCGCCCGCCATTTCTTTCAGCGCCCGGCCCAGCGCGGTGAGCAGGACGAACAATCCCAGCCAGGTCATCGCGAGAGGAACCGTCCGCGGCACCCAAACCGCGACGGCGAACAGCATCAGACTTTGCACCGTCGCGAGGACGAGTCCAAAGCCGATGATTCCCACCGCGATGCGCCAGTTCTCGGTGAAGTAATCAAAGGATGTGCTGAGAAAACCGTACTCGCAATAGAGAATCAATGCGGGGACCGTTGTGATCAGCGTCACCACCACGGCGATCGACAGGAACTTGCCCACGATGTAATGCACGCGGTTCATCGACCGGCTGAGATAGAAAATCATCCCGCCGTGTCGGGAGTCGGTGCCAATCAGCAGTGACCCGGCGAACGCGAGCAGCAACGCCGCAATCGCGGCCTGCAGGTGCATGAAGTTGAGATACGCCTGCCCGGTGCCGGTCAGTTTGAAGCTGTCCATGAACCGCGCGAAATCGCGATTCTGCACGACGATCGTGGCCTTCAGATAGATGAACGCAAAGTGATACAGGAAGTTCATCAACCCGAGACCGAGCAGGATCCAGAACAGCCAGCGGCGCATGATCAGGTTGAGCGCGACACGCACGATTGCCAGCGAACCCCACCACGGTGAACGCAGTTTCCCCTTCCACGGACGATACCCGGCGCTTTCAAGGTGAGGTGTCATAAGGAATGGTCAGTGGTCAGTGGTCAGTGGTCAGTGGGATTAACCGCTTGCGGTTTCGCGCCCCGCGCGAGCAAATCGTGTTCATTTCAGTACCAGCCGGCGGTACACCTGCTGGAGATCTTCTTCTTCAGGAATCACTTCGTGCAAGGTGACGTTGGTGGCGATGCTGGATTCGAACAGTTGCCGTGTGCTCCAGTGATCGGGGACATCGACCTGGGCGTGATCGCCGCCGATGCCCATCGTGACGGTGACGCCGTCGCGGCGGAGCTGGCTCAGAAACGGGTCCGCATCACCGCTCCAGCGCACGCGATAACGTCCGGCCCGTCGCTGGCAAAGATCCTCAATGCGACCGACGCCCAGCACCGAACCCCGGTCGACGATGATCACCTGCTGGCAGACGCGATCGATGTCCCCGAGCAGATGCGTCGACAACAGCAGCGATTTTCCATGCCGCGTCGCAATCGCCCGCAGCAGACGCAGCATGGCGTCGCGACCGGCGGGATCGAGCCCGGCCGTCGGTTCGTCGAGCAGTAAAAGGTCCGGATCATGCACCAGCGCCGCGGCGAGCTTCAACCGCTGCTTCATGCCGATCGAGTAATCTTCACAACGGCGATAACGCGCTTCATCGAGTTCGAGATGCGACAACACTTCATGGGCACGCCGCAACGCTTGCCGATGCGGCATCCCGGAGAGTTCCCCGGCCAGCGCGACCAGATCAACGCCGCGCACGCCCGGAATCAGTGATTCGGACTCCGGCATAAAGCCGATCCGGCACCGCAACGGACGCGACTGCTGGCGGATGTCGAGCCCCAGCACGGTTCCGGTTCCCTGCGTCGGCTGCAACAGCCCGAGCAGAATTTTGAGCAGCGTCGACTTGCCCGCCCCGTTCTGACCGATCAGGCCGATCGCGCCCGGTTCGACCACAAACGACACATCGTGCAGCGCGCGGAGCGTGCCGTAGTGATGCGAAACGCGGTCGAGTTCAATCAGCGGCATAAAACGAGTGATCACGTCATGCGGAAGGGCCGAACCGATCGGTTCACTCTACAGTGAGCAGGCAGCGCGAGCCAGCGGGGAAGGTGTGAATCGAAGGTGGTTGTTACCCTGGCTGACCGTAGCGTTCCGTCACGTCGCAGACCTGAATCGAGTACTCGCTGAAAAACTCACTTCGTCCACGAGCTTTCGCGTGGACGTGGTCAGGATGATTTCTCCAGGCAGCGAGCGCGGTCGGGGAATCGAATTCGACGATGGTGACCGCTTCGCCGTCCGCGGCGGAGAAATCTTTCACGCCGCGAAAGCCGGGAATCTGCGAGA
The DNA here is from genome assembly GCA_035686985.1 of Planctomycetaceae bacterium. Taxonomy (GTDB): domain Bacteria; phylum Planctomycetota; class Planctomycetia; order Planctomycetales; family Planctomycetaceae; genus DSVQ01. The sequence continues at coordinate 3,550 of DASRYX010000428.1, forward strand.
CGTGGCCGTACATTTCCTCGTACAACGCGCCGAACGCTGCCAGATCACAATCCGGACGAATGCGCGCGCGA
>DASRYX010000429.1:0-2523 GCA_035686985.1 Planctomycetaceae bacterium
AACGGTTGTCCGTTGCGGAAGTTCATGTTCGCGATTTCATAGACGTATCGCGACAGTTCAGTGAGCTTCTCAACACCACCGGGAACGAGAACGGAATAGCCTTTTTTCACGGCAAGATTGGCGGCGGCGCAGATCAGGTCCGCATTACCGCAGCGTTCGCCGATGCCGTTGATCGTGCCTTGAACCTGGACCGCGCCGTGATCGACAGCCATCAGTGCGTTCGCGGTGGCGAGGTCACAATCGTTGTGGGTATGGATGCCCACCGGGATTGTCAGCACCTTCCTCACGGCGTCCACAGCGGAAGCGACAAACTCGGGCATCGTGCCGCCGTTGGTGTCACACAGCACGACCAGACTCGCACCGGCGTCCTGGGCCGCCTGCACGGTTCGCAGGGCGAACTCGGGGTTCGCCTTGTAACCGTCGAAGAAGTGTTCCGCGTCATAAAAGACGGTGCGGCCTTCGGCTTTCAGGAAGGCCACTGAATCATGGATCATCGCCAGATTCTCGGCTTCGTCGATCCGCAGCACCTCGAAGACGTGCAGGGAGGACGTTTTGCCGACGATGGTCACCACTGGCGTGCGTGCATCGCGCAGGGCCTGCATGCCGACATCATCTGCTGCGGCGACACCTCGGCGGCGCGTCATGCCAAAGGCGACGATCTTGGCGTGCTTCAGCGGGAGATCGCGGACGCGCTGGAAATACTCCGCGTCCTTGGGATTCGAAAGGGGATAGCCCCCTTCGATGAAGTCGAAGCCCAGTTCGTCGAGCCGCTGGGTAATGAGAAGCTTGTCCTGCAGCGAGAAGTTTACGCCTTCGCCCTGGCTGCCATCGCGCAGGGTCGTGTCGTAGAGTTCGATGCGGCGGGACATGTCATTCACCTTGCGGAGACCCACGGTTAAGAAACCGTGGGCTTCTGGAAAACAAAAAAACCCTCAGGGGCAACCTGAGGGTGGACGGCGTTCGGTTCGCTGAGCCCGGAGGTTGCTAGGTGGGTTGTCCAATAATAATGACGATCGCAGCGACCCGTTCCCGGGGCGATACGACGGCGGCTGGAACAACACGGACCATGACGATTCCTTCGAGTCTCGCTGATTGTAGGTCGGCGGCGAAGCGGCGTCAAACGGGATTTTCCATGCTTGCGCTTCGCAAAACCAAGAGCGCGGATCGTGGGATCAGGCAAAGCGCAAGCGAATAGGACGCAAAATCGTTGCAGGCGGCAAATTGGGAATGCCGATCATTCCTGATCAGGGACCGGTGCGCTGCCGGTTCGAGGGGGGACCGGGGGACATGGTGCGCGCTGCGACACTCATCGGCTTGAGCTGCTGGATCAGCCTGCTCGCCGGCTGCCGCTGTTTTCCCGCAATGGAAAAATATCACGATACGATCGATACCGTATCGGACTTTAAAATCCACTGGGATCGCTGGTACTACCCGCCGTGGGATGTCTCGCGGGCCGGTCGGCCTGACTGGTGCTCGTCGAAGTTCAACCGGTGGCTTTGCCCCTGCCGTTGCCAGCAGGGCGTGTGGTACGGATACGAAGGCTGTCAGCATTATCCGCCGAACCATCCGTATGCGCTGCCCACTCAATCGGTGCCGCTGGTCGGAATCCTGACGCCGCCGGCGACGGAGAAGGCGCGGCCGATCGAAGAGATGAAGACGCCGGAAATCCCGCCGTATCCGCAACCGGCGCCGATTCCCGAGCCCGCACCACCCGACACCTCGCGACGCGATTCCTCATCGACGTGGCAGCCGGTTTCGGGCCAGACGACTTCGCTTAAACCATCGTGGATGGAAGTCGAGTAACCGCTTCCGCGGCATAGTTCAGCAGATGTTCCGCGGCTTCGATTTGTCGGATGTCGCGCTCCATCCACTTCAGATGAGTGGATTTCGCGGACACGTTCGGTGAGCCAGCGCGGGATGCGACCGCCATCCAGATCAGGCCGTCCTGACCGGCCGGCGCGTTGGGTCCCAGATGCCCGGTGATCGCCGCGGCAATGTCGGCTTCGGGCGTCTTCTTGAGAACCCCGGTCGCCATCGCTTCGGCCACCTCTTTGCTCACCGGGCCGGGATCCTCGAGTAACCCGCGGGAAACGCCGAGCCATTCGTGCTTTGTGTCGAGCCGGTAGACGACCGCCGACCCGCAATGCTGTTCGGAAATGCCCGGGATTCTCGCCAGTGTCGCGGACGCCAGGCCCGCGGTGCAGCTTTCCGCGAAGACGATCTTGAGCCCCTTTTCCCGAAGTTCGGTCGCAAGGGCTAGGGCGGCTGCGAAAGATGAGTCGTGCATTCCGTAGGGCTCCGGCGGCTTCCGTTCCACGCTCCGATCGCCGTGGATTGCGGTGGTTCGATTGTAGCGATTGTGACGATCGTATCCGTACCGCAAATCGGACCGCTCAGGTCGGCCGGGGGGTCGACCAGGGAGTTCTACTCCAGAACATCGGACGAAATGCGCCGCAGCCACATTTACGCGTCCGGTCAGGGGACCGGTGAGGACGCCGTTCATACGGTGGGCTTCGTTGGCAT
>DASRYX010000430.1:0-12593 GCA_035686985.1 Planctomycetaceae bacterium
CGGAGAGATGAGCTGGATGCCGTCTTGGGCGAGGCGATCACGCAATGGATCACTGTCAGCGGCGCGATCATAAATCAGCCGCGGAGCATGTTGGTCGAGGATGTGATTGTCGAGCAGCGGTTCGATCAGTCGCACTTCGGCGGGGCTGGCGCTGTGAAGATCAATGCCCAGCGGCAAGCCCTTGCCGTCGATGAGCAGCATCAGCTTGCTGCCTTTACCCCGCTTCGTGGGGCTCACGCATTCGCCCCTTTTTTTGCCGGGACAAACGTCGCATCGGCCATCCGCCATGCTCCAATCGACCCGGCCTTTCCGATCGAGCTTGTGCAGCATCCGTCGCCAGGCTTCCTCGAAGATACCGTTGTCCATCCACTCGGCCAGTCGTCGCCAGCAAGTCGTGTAAGAAGGAAAATGGATTGGTAGATCCTTCCAGCGGGCACCCGAGCGCAGCGCCCACAGAACGCCTTCCAGACAGGGCCGCGGCGCGATGCGTGGCCGACCTCCGGTCTCTTCTTCCACAAACAGGTCTTGAATCAGATGCCATTGCTCGTCAGTGAGTTCGGATGCCTGAACCGTCCTGGCCCCGGTGCAATTGCGGCCACGCGGCGGCCACATCTCCAGGGTGATCACCATGCCTTAAGCCTCCTTCGGGAGACCCAAGGAACGCAATTCGCTTGCCAGTCACTTCCAGTGCAATCAGGTTTGTGAAACCGCTTCTAGGCTGTTTGAAGTGTTAAAAGTGGTGGCGGAAGGCCGAGATATGGCAGCAGACATTCAGGGTATTCGCTGGCTTTGCCCTCTGGACAGCGATGTGAGTGATGATGCCGTCAATGCTATCGAACGGCGAATCAATTGCTGGTTGAAAGACCAAAAAGTTCCGTGGAAGCTGTCCCATGGGGACGAGAAGATACGCCTCTTGTCTAACGAACTCGTTCCCATGACAGCCAAATCTGCAGACTCGACTAAAACAACCCAGCATCCCAGCAGCAATAAGAAGATAACGTGATCATCCCGCTGTGCTCCAAGCGAGCCATTGAATTGCCGTGTGCTGCTAGCGGCTGTCGGACCTGTGGTCACCTCCTAACGCGGCTGTGGCTACCCGATTTCATGCATGATCCGTGCGGCCAGTGAGAAGTCCCTTTCAGCGTAGATCTCGGTAACGCGCGGATCGGAATGCCCCAGCACCGTTTGAGCCGCCTCAATTCCATACCGCTCGCGAATGGCTGTCGCGCGACTGCGCCGCAGTTGATTTGGGGACCAGCAGTGCTCCGCCAGCCAAGACGCCGCCTCGGCATTCATTTGCGCCTTTACGGTGGTCCGTTCCGCTTCAGTTGCAGTCGTCATTTTACTGATCGTCCGGTGCACGTAACGCAATTCGATCGGCATCTCGAAGGCCTGCTCGCAAGCCCTCTGAATCACGCGATTATAGGTGTTGCGCGTGTATCGCTGCTGTAATCTTCGGCCTTTCGGCTTACGAGCCGCTTGCGATGGAGTCATCGGTGATCGGCGAGCTGCCTTGCGACATTCGTTTCGTTGCGACTCAGATTTTCGGGGAGAGAAACAGTATTCGTCCGCCGCCCCATCAAGGCACGCCATGAGCACCTGTTGTCCCTCGGGACCGATGAAGATCCGTCGCTCACGACCGTGGTGAGCAGTCTTGTGGACGTGTGGGCCGGTAGACCCACACGTCGTTGTCACTCCGGTCGATTTCACAGGGCTTTAAGGCACACGCTTCACCCGGCCGTATGCCGGTCAGGAGCTGGAGTCGCACCATATCGGCCACGAGTCGCGGCAGATGGGGTAGGGTGGCATTAACGACGGCTTCCGGGACAGGGCGTACCGGCGCCGATTCGCGGGCCGCCGACCGACTGCTGCGCAAGCCACTCACGGCTGCCAGCCCCTGATAGATCGTGGCCGGCACCAGTTCTTCCTCGACACCCCAACGAAAGACCCGCTTGATCTTTCCAATCATCGAATTGACGTAGTTCCGGCAATGCCCGGCCGACACCATGGTGTCACGGACAGCTTTCAATGTGCGAGGTCCGAAGTCCGCAATTTGAGTTGGACCATGTTTTTGCACTAAAGGCCGCAACGCCATCCGAAAATGGTCCGCTGTCCGCGTGGGTGTGCCATCTAGGTGGCGATAGTAAGACTCCGCATGTTCCAAGAACCGCAATGCGAGATCATCGACCGTTAACCTCAGCCGCTTCGGGTCTCGCTTGGAAATCCAGTCCCCAATGAGTCGGTCATACGCATCTCGGCTGGCGGCGGAGCCGAAGACGCCGAGGTAGTGATTCTTTCCCGTCGACGCGAACGCGGGCCTGCCCGGTCGCCCTGTGAAGCGTGTAGGCTGGGGTAGAAAGAGGTTTGGCCATCGCGGCTCCCTTTCCTTTGGAAAGTGGTAGTGAAAGTGGTAGTACCCAACTTTCACGCCGCGCTGCCGGTAGGGCAGGTAGTCGTAAGTTCCGACTCGGCAAAACGTTCTGAGAATGGGCGATACTGGATTCGAACCAGTGACTTCCACCGTGTGAAGATGGCACTCTAGCCGCTGAGTTAATCGCCCGGCGTGATGCGATTTCTGTTGTACACGACGCACGCGGATGCCGCAAGGTTCGGACGCTTCCACGAGCCCGAAGCGCGAACGCCGGGTGCTGCCAGCACGAAGGAACCGGGCACTCGCGATTCCGGCTTGTGACGTTAATGCCGGAAGTGCCGGCGGCTTGTGAAGATCATCGCGATCCCCAGTTCGTTGCACGCGGCGATCACCTCGTCGTCCCGCTTCGAGCCGCCGGGCTGGATGACCGCCTTGATTCCCGCCTGGGCGATCTGGTCGATCCCGTCGCGGAAGGGGAAGAAGGCGTCAGACGCACACACCGCGTTCTGGGCCCGTTCACCGGCCTTGTGAGCCGCGATGAAGGCCGAGTCGAGACGGCTCATCTGACCCGCCCCGACGCCGACGACCATTCCGTCCTTGGCGAACAGCACCGCGTTCGATTTGACGTGCTTGCAGACCGCCCACGCGAATTCAAGGTCGGTGATTTCCGCCGTCGTCGGGTGGCGATCGGTGACGACTTTCCAGTCCGGCTTGGAATCCGGCACTTCGTCGCGATCCTGAACCAGCAAGCCGCCCGTGATCCGGCGGAACTCCTGCATCAACGGCCGCGGCTCGATCAACGCCGGACATTTCAGCAGGCGGACATTCGTCTTCCACTTCGGCCGCGTGGTCAATGTTTCGAAGGCATCGTCGGTGTACTCCGGGGCGATGATCGCCTCGATGAACCGGCCGGGGACGCACAACTGCTCAGCGGTCGCAAGATCCACGGGGCGGTTGAAGCCGAGCACGGAACCGAACGCACTGACCGGGTCGCCGGCGTCTGCGTTCACGTATGCCGTTGCGAGATCAAACGCGATCGCACAGCCGCACGGGTTGTTGTGCTTGATCACCACCGCCGCCGGGAGCTGGTATTCCCGGACGATCTGCATCGCGGCGTCGAGGTCGAGCAGATTGTTGTAAGAGAGTTCCTTGCCGTGCAGGACTTCCGCACTGGCGAGTGTCGCACTGGCGGGGTTGGGCTCCACGTACAGGGCCGCGCGTTGATGCGGATTCTCGCCGTACCGGAGCGTCGTGCGACGTTCGAACTGCAACGACAACACCGAGGGGAATCCGGGAGCCGAAATCGCGTCCCCGGCGTTCTCGAGGCCGGCGAAATAGTCGGCAATCATCCGGTCATATCGGGCCGTCAGTTCGAAGGCCTCGCCGGCGAGTTTGCGACGGAGACCGTCTGAGAGTGTGCCTTTTTCCAGTTCGGCCAGCACGCCGTCGTACTGTGCCGGGTTAGTCACAATCCCGACAAAGGCGTGATTCTTCGCCGCCGATCGGACCATGCTGGGGCCGCCGATGTCGATCTGCTCGATGGCTTGCGCGGTCGTCACCCCGGGCTTGGCGATCGTCTCCGCGAAGGGGTACAGATTCACGACGACCAGCTCGAACGGGAGGATCCCGTGTTCGGCCATCGCGGCGGCGTCTTCGGGCCGGTTGGGACGCCCGAGCAAGCCGCCGTGCACCTTGGGATGCAGCGTTTTCAGCCGGCCGTCCATCATTTCCGGAAAGCCGGTGTATTCGGAGACATCGGTGACGGCGAGCCCGGCACTCTGGAGCGCGGTCCGCGTTCCCCCGGTCGAAACGAGTTCAAATCCCAGCTGCACGAGGCGGCCCGCAAAACTGGACAGGCCCTGTTTATCGCTCACGCTCAGCAGCGCACGCCGACGATTGGCAGTCATTCCACTCTCAAATCAAAGTTGTCACGGAAGCCCGCGGGGAGTTCAGAGGCGGGAACCATGATGGTATCCCCCCGCGAAGAAGGGGTCAAACTGGTGCGGTTCGCGATAGCGTCGGTTGTGAAAATGCGAGTGAGTGGAGGGGAAGTTGTCAGTTGTCAGTGGTCAGTTGGAAAGACATACGGGACAGTGTTCGTCACCACTGCCCACTGCCCCTTACCGCAGATACCACGCGGCGAGCCAGCACAGCAGCGGCAGCAGGACGAAGATCAGTCCGAAGGCGATCGCGTTCGCACGGAAGCTGTCGGGCCAGCGGGCCATGTCACTCTTCACCTCAGAGGGAAGGGGAGGGCGAAGCTCCCGCTGAGCCGCAAAGAATCCCAGCGGATGGCTACTATCGCGGCTCAGCAGGAGCTTCGCCCTCCCGTTTGATGAGCCTTCAGCATAATGACGGTGAGCGTCTCGTGAAAGCGCCGGGGTTACGCGACGCGGCGGTTGCCCTGAAGAGACGCGTTCATCGCCTTCAAGGTCACCGGCGGGCGACGAGCGGGGCGCGCCGTTGTGACCGGCGGCTTCGCTTTCAACGCAGTGGGGACGACACGCGCGGGTGACGACAGCAACCACAGCGGCACGATGCCCGGCATCGCCCAGCAGATGCCGTAACACGACAGGAGCGCTTCGCGCGCCGAGGTCTGCGTCAGGAAGTACATGCAGACAAGGCTCGCCATGTACAACGAAAAGCTGAGCGGGCCGCCAATGTGGCGACGGAGAACCCCGGCCATCTTGATGCCGAGTCCGATGAGTGACAGCGTCACGAACGCGAACAGCAAACCGCCTTGTCCATACGCGCGGACATGTGCCGGCCCCGGAGCGGCGCCTTGAACCCAGTCACAGTAAGGGTACATGTAGTCGAAAACAATGTTATTATCGCTGGCGATTTCTCCCATGCCGATCAGGTGCAATCCAAGGTCGACACCGAAGAACGGCAACACATCCGGATAAATATTAACATAATAGGGATAGCTGTGCGCCATCCGGAAGACGATCAGGTTGAAGGTCTGTTCATAACTCCACGTGTCGGCCATGAACCGCTGGAGCGTGGTGAGCAGAAAGACGAGACCCGCGCCGACGATCGCCAGCGAGCGGATCTTGATCACTTTCAACTCGACAAGACCGATCCCGATGAACACGAAAAACAGCAGCACGGGACCTTTCTGCATCAGCGACAGGCTGATCACCGACGTCATGAACGCACTGCCGCAGAAAATCGCCTTCCACGTGAGCCCGGGAAGCCGGATCGCGCAATAGAGTGCATAGAAACTCAGCATCGGCAGAGTAATATAGACTAACCCAAAGAACACGCTGCCAAGCATTCCCGCCATCTCGGTCCGCTGAAGAATCATCGAAACATAATCACCACGATGGCTTTGCCATTTGAAAATGGTGCCGATCTGACCGGTCAGATAGAGTTTGCCGAGACAGTAGCCAGACCAGAGACAGAAGACAGCGATAAACGCCATCGGACTGGGCACGGCATTGAGACGGATCGCAGTTCCGCGCACGGCGGTTTCGATGATCTTCGACTTGTTTGCCAACAAAATCATGGCCGGCGGCACGATCATGGGCATGAACAGTAGCCACCAGTAACGGACGTTGTTCACGTCGCGGAGGATGCGGAAGTCCAGTCCCCATGCGAGCGGCTCGAGGCAGCGGCTGTCCGACAGTCCGATCAGCGTCGCGCCGATCAGCGTCGTGGCGAAGTAGAAACCGCAATAAAACGTCAGCGGGAGCCGGACGATCGGGTCGGCCCATTTAGCCACGAAGTACCACATCAGCAGCGACAGCATCGCGAACAGGAACAGCGAGAACGTGCCGACGTTTTCGACGATGCCGGTCATAGTGCGGAACTCGTGGACGCAGGGCGGAAATGTTCGGACGGACTACGCAGCGCGGCGTTGCGGAACAGAGACCGCAGGCGTGGCGGCGAGTCGCTCAAGGATGGCGCCGACATGGCGATCCCAGGTGTATTTGGCGAGAGCTTCTTTCCGAGCGTTTTTCCCGAGCGTCTTCCGCCACAACGGCTGTTCGACGAGGAACTGAATGCCTTGGCACAGCTCGCCGACATCGCCCGGCGTGCCCAGCACGGCGAGTTGTGAAGACGCGTTGCTGGGACCGGTCTTCGGCAAAGCGTTCGCACGAAGCCCGCCCTCGAGCACTTCACCGATCTGCTCGAGATCACTTGCGACGATCGGCTTTTCGAGGGCCATGTATTCGAACAGTTTCGTCGGCGACCCGAAGAAGCGGCTGCCGTCAGCGTTGTTGACGTGCGGCGACAGCAGGATGTCGGTCGCGGCCATGTAGAGCGGAGTTTCTGCCTGCGGAACAAGGCCGGTCAGCGTGAAGAAGGGGGCACACCGCGGATCGGCCAGGGTCTCGCGGACCTTCGGCATCAGCAGGCCATCGCCGACGATGAGAAAGTGCATGCGATGTTTCTGCAGCCATTCCGCTTGTTCGAAGGCGAGCTTGCGGATGGCCTGCGCGAGAATATCGACGCCGTGCCATTGACCGAAGGTGCCCACGAATCCGGCGACGATACCGTCCGTCGGAATGTTGAACTTCGCCCGCGCGGCAGCGATGCGGTCGGCGGAGAACAACGCCGGGTCATACGCTTTCGGGTCGATGCAGTTCGGATAGGAAACCACGCGTTCCTTCGCCACGCCGCGGCTGATGAGCTCATCGCGCAGCACATCGGACACCGTCACCACGATGTGGGCGTGCTTGAGGCAGACCTCTTCGGCTTTCACCGCGGTTTCGTGGAAGTTCGCCTTCTTGCCCCAGTTCTCGGCGGCCCAGACCTCGGAACCGTTGTATTCGAGCACGAGGGGGAGCTTGTGCTGGCGGGACAGCTGCACGCCGCTGTAGTTGCTCACCGACATCCGCTGATAGATGAACGAAAACGGCTTGTTCGCCGTCGGAATTGCCATCGCGGCGTTCGTGAATTTTTCCTGATAGCGGTACAGGTTTACTTCGTATGGAAAACCATGGTTTTCCGCGGGTGGGATGACGTTCACGGATGCGTTGTCGACGAGCAGCGGCGCTTCCGCCCCGGCGAACTCGATCGGATAGCCCGCTTGAATCAGGGCATTCGCGACACCGGCGACGTGACCCACGGAACCCCCGGCCTTCACCCCGAGCCAGAGGTTCGACTTGAGGTACAAAACCCGCCCCGGCGATGGCGGCGGCACTTCGATCCGCGGTTGCTGGAGCAGCGCATTGAGTTCACTGCGACAACGCCAGAGACTCGCGCGGCCGGACACCGAAGCGCCCAGCACCGAGAACAGCGACTTCACCGTGGTCATACGCGAGACCGGCTTCACGCTCAGATCGGGATTCACGAGCTGAATCCGTTTCGCCCGGCTCAAACCGGCGAAGCAGTAAAACACGGGCAGCAGCGGCTTGCTGCCCGGGCTTTCCATCGCAATGAACAACCGCTCGGCTTTCACCCCGGCAAGGGTTTTGATCATCTGCGGAATCGGTAACCGCCGCAGCTCGGGAATGTTGAGATACGTCGGCTTCGAGCCGATGAGCGCTTCGAACTTCTCGCGGTACTTGTCCGACAGCGGGTAACCGATGAGAGCGTAATCCATGTTCGGAGTCCTTTCCGATGGTGTGTTCCATCGTCACGCTGCGGCGCGACGAGGTGTGACCAGTGATGGTGATTCGATCCGTGAGGCCGCCAAGCGTCGTTGTTCAGTGAGGTAGGCCAAGCCGAGTGACAGCACGAACGCGGCGGCGTAGACGAGGGACAAGGTGATCGCCGCGCCGTAACCGCCGGAACTGCGGATGAAGACGCTGCCGAGCGCGACCGTCGCTACCCAGGCGCCGCCCCAGATCGCGAACAGTTCCTGGGGATAGCCCGCGGCGGCGAGATATTGTGAGGCCACCGTGGTCAGACTGCAGAAGAACGCCGCGGGCAGCATCGCAAGCAGAATCGGGGTCGCATCGGCATAACGATCACCGAAGAGCAGTTGCAACGTCGGAGCGGCAAAGCAGGCGGCTCCGAGGCACGCGATGATCATCACACCGCCAATGATGCCGACCGATTTCAATGTCATCGTCCAGCGCGAACCGGCGTCCTGCACCAGCCGCGGCAGCAACACGAGCGCTAACGACGCCGGCAAGAGGTTCAGGAAATCGAACATCTGTGACGCGACGGAGTACTGGCCGACTTCACCTTTTCCATGAAACGATTCGATCAGAAACACACTGGTGCGCAGGACAAGAAACCCCAGCAGCGACATTGCGTAGGCTTTCGCGGCGTATGTCCAGCCGACCAGAAAGACGCGTTTGTCCGGTTGCAGCGACAAACCCGTCGTCTGGACGAGCAGCGCGAACATCACGGCCGAAGCCCCGGTCCACGCGGCGAGCGTGGCGACCATCAGCGAAAAGATATCACCACCGAGCGAACCGACCACGATCAGCAGCACCATCGTCGAACCGTAGTTGAGCAGTTCCGCAATGTTCAATGCCCGGACACGTCCCAACCCGGCCAGCAGACTCCCGCCCAGGGAGAAGAACAGCCGTGCGGCAACGAGCGCTCCGCCGAGCAGCGCGAGCCAGAGTGGAGAACCATCGACCCAACCGAGACTTTGACCGAGCGCAAACGTCACGCTACCCGCGATGCCGCCGAGGCCGAGCGAAATCCACACGCTGTTCGCCAGCAGGGCCGGCAAACGGGCGCGATCTTGCGCCACGAGGTACGTGTTCCCCGCATGCAGGCCGAGGTTCGCAAACTGCGTGATCGTCGCCGCGAGGGTCATGGCGAAGGCGTATTGCCCCTGGCCTTCGGGGCCGAGCAGGCGCGCGAGATAGACCGTCGCGCCGAGAAACAAGAACGCGGAAATCATCCGCGTGACGGCGGTAAGTATCGCGTTGAAGTGCATTACGCCGCCCTCGCTAACGGGACGGGTTGCAGCAGCGTTTCGATGTCCCGCGACCACCGGGCAAAGCGGAGATCGCGGTTGATCGCGATTTGCGGAATCAGCCCGAGCGTTAATGGGGTCGCCGGGCCGCCGCGATGCGTCCACATCAATCGCACGCATGGGTGGGCCACGCCGTAGCTCGGCGAGATGCGACCGGCTCCGACTTCGAACTCCCAGCCGTCCGCGGTCCAGTGCAGCTCCAGCGTGGATTGCTCATCCGCGGATCGCAGCGTGACCGAGTTTGGCGTTGAGTCTTCAACACTCACCCCCAGCGCGAAGTGCAACGGCGTGCAGATGTCGATATTCGTCGCCGTAGTTTCGAAAGCATCATGCAGCCACAGCGCGTGCCGAGGACGGTCGAGCACGACCGTACGGACGGGTCGCGCGGGGGTGGCCAACCGGTCATAACCCGTGTGCGAACCGACGAAGAGGTCGTAATCGGCACCCGTCTCCCAGCGGCGGAGCAGGGGCTTCGCATCGTTCTTCAGATGCCACAAGTCGATGCGGCTGACGAAGCGGTTGAGTTCTTCGCCGTGGATAATGGGCGTGTTGTGCGAGGCAGACGAGCGGAACTGATGGCGATCCTTCGGCGACGCCGTGTAGACATACGCCCCGCAGTCGGAGATCCAGTGCGTCCCCGCGAGCATAGCATCGAACGACAGGCAATCGTTGTGTCCATGCCCGCCGCGCCCGGCGAGTCCCACCGGGCCGCAATCAATGAAAATGTGGTCTTCGTCGCTGCGCATGACGAAGAACCCGCCGTCGGGAAAGGCGATGGAACTGCCTTGATGGGAGGGCGAAGCTCCTGCTGAGCCGCGCTTGCTTCCCAGCGTGGTGCCTCGCCGCGGCTCAGCGGGCGCTTCGCCCTTCCGGGAAGACACGCTGTCCGGACCGCACAACCAGGTGAGTTCACTCACGGAACCGTTCGCCGACGCCGCGAGTTCATGATCATCACATGTCACGCCGACGAGATGCATCAGGTACCGATGATCGTTCAGCGACTGTGTTCCCAGCGGTAACGCGCGGGCATCGTCGGCGTCACCCCAGAACGGGAGACTGCCATCAGGTCGCGTGTAAGCCTGCGTGAACCGAGCCATCGCCAACAACCGGTCGCAATATTCTGCGGGGACACTGAGGCCACAGCGTTGTCGATAGACCGCGGGCAGGAGAAACAGTTCCAGCACGAGTCGGTGATAAGGGACCGACGCTTCAAAATCGACGCCGTCCGCGAAGACCTGTTTGGGCAGTTCGTCGCAGAGTGTTGTCCAACCGAACTGCAACCAGCGCTGGGGAGCGACGCCGTCGCCGAAGAAAAGTCCGGCGATAACGAGTGCTGCGGCGTCGGCCGTGCAGTGATTGCCGTTCACATCGCTGTATTCAATGTACCGCTCGGTGAACTGCCCGTGGGCATAGAGCATGCGGAGAAACGCCGCACGGAAGGGTTCGTCGCGCCACGCTTCGCTGCTGGAGAACGCGTGGAACAGATAAGTCCACGAGAAGATCCGCAATGCGGCTTCCATCGTGCAGGCCCAGTTCACGCCGAAGCCGCACGGATTCGCCACAATCCATTGTTCGAGCACATTCTTCGCACCGACGGCGTACCGTTCATCATGCGTGAGCTGGAACGCCTGGGCCGTGGGCAACAGCCAGTGCAACCGCGAGACATCCCACGCGAATTTCACATCGGACGGTTGATCGAGGTTGGCGTAATCCAGATCGTGGGCGAGCGTCGCGGGCCAGACGTGTCCGGTCTTGTAATCGCGATGCCAGTCGATTTGTTCACCGAGGGTAATCGGCCCCGAACCGAGCAAATCCACGCGATGGGCGAGGGCTTCCTCTGCGGCTTGCAGAATCGTGTCGATGTCAACCGGGCAGATTTCATCGAGCGCTGCGCGATCCGTCGGGGTGGCCAGCCAGGTCAGCGACGGTCGCGATTGTAGTTTTGTCCAGAGTGTGTTGACCGAAGTAGTGCGGGTTCCGCGCAGCAGGGTGCGTGTGCTGATCTGGCTGTGCCGTCCGCCGGAAACGCGCTCCCAGGACTTACGGGCTTCCATCACCACGCGTCGCGCAATCACATGCGGCGGCTTCTTCAATCCGCGCTGAACCAGGCTGACGAGCGTCTTCGGAATCATCAGGAAACTTGTGCTGGAGTTTTTTCGTGGCTCGTCGAGTGACGGGTCAGGCGGCTTTCGGTTGCTGCATCACGCCGTGGTAGTAATACGTCTCGCGATCCATCTCGGCAGTGTGATCGATCACCGGCAGCGGTTGTCCGGGGAAGGCCTGCTGACGGCGACGCAGCATTGCATGAGCGGAAGTTTCGTCGTAACCGATCGCACGCAGATGTTCGATCAGCGCGGCGTCATCAAAGATGCGGCGGATCGGCCGGCAGGGATTTCCTACCGCGACGGTGTAGGGCGGGATGTCTTTCGTCACGACCGACGCGGCTCCGACCACGGCCCCGGCACCGACCGTCAACCCGCCGAGAACCGTGCTGTTCGCGCCGATCCAGGCATCGGCTTCAACCGTCGTGACGTCATTTTTCTCCGGGTTTTCCAGCGTCATCCGCGCGTGACGGACGGTCTTGCCCTTCAACCCGTAAAGATGATTGCCCGCGAGGATCGCCACGCAGGGGCCGAGCATCACGTTGTCGTGAATGTGCACATGACCGGAGATGTGGACGCCGCGATTGAAGAACACGTCGTTGCCGACGTGCGTCAACTCGGGTGTCGGCAGACTGTCGGTCCAGACATCGAAGGCGAAGTTCGCACCACACGCCGCGAATTGCCGCACGACCAAAGTACGGTAGAAGCGACCGGCAACGCGCTTGGGCAGATTCAGCCAGTACATCAGCCGAACTGCCAGTGTGCGTGTCACGGTGTCGTCCTTGGTGTGGTCTTGTAGGGTGGGCTGTGCCCACCAGCTCATCGAAGATGGTGGGCACAGCCCACCCTACGGTTAAGCGGCCCTGCGCATCGGGGTGGCGGCTGAAATTGCGTTGTCCGCCTGCGCGATAAACTCTTCCCACCACAGCGCGACGTTGAGCAGGTACCAGCTCTGCGGTCCACGGCCCTGGTTGAGCAGGCCCATCGCGGCGTCACGGTCGAAGAAGTCGGTTTGTTGGCAGAAGTTGTCCAGCGATTGCCGCATCGTGTCGCCGAGCTTGTCCATGACCCATTCATGGACCGGCACGCCGAAGCCCTGCTTCTTGCGGTCAATGAGCTCGTCCGGAATGAGACCCCGCACAGACTTCTTGAGGATGTACTTGAGGTTGTTGTTCTTCGTCTTCATCGCCGACGGGATGCTCATCGCCAGTTCGACGAACTTGTGATCGAGGAA
>DASRYX010000431.1:0-7605 GCA_035686985.1 Planctomycetaceae bacterium
CCCGCCCAGCGGTAGGCGTTGTTCGTGCGACCGAAGACATCGAGCTGGATCCACGGATGGTCTTCCTTGGGCGTTTTTCCTTCGAACCGCTGGATGAAACTGGTTTCGGTCAGCACCCCGTCACGGCCGTGCAACACCAGATGCAGCGGCCAGCGCTGTCGGACCGTCGGATCAAACGTCTTCGGCAAGGTGACGGCGAGCGGTTGTACGGAGCCATCGAGCGCGGAGTAGTAACCCAGCACAGTCGACTGCCCCGGCCGCGCGAGCCAGGACGGTTTCCCCGCGATGAGTTCCGCGAGCCGCGTTTCCGCCAGAGCTAAGGCTGCCGCGGTGTTGTCGAGATAATTCGGCTTGTGGAACTCATTGTAACGCAGAATCCAGTGCACGGCTTTCGCGCCGATTTCAACATCCGCCGCCGGTCGCGGATCATCCTGCGTGGCTTTCCACGCCTTCAATTGTTCGATGACGGCATCCGCGCGCTGCGTCCACTCGTTGCGTTGCTCATCGGTGGGGCGGACTGGTGAGGGTGGGTCCGCGGTGAACGTGGGTGGAGTTGTCGCGAACAGCAGTGCGAAGATCATCACGGCGCGATGGGGCATGGAGAGGATCCAGAAAGAGACCCACGGTTCAGAAACCGTGGGCTTCCGGGGAAGAAATCATTGCTGCTGCTGTTGTTGCTGTTGCAGATCGGTCGCGACTTGCTTCGCACACCAGCCTTGCGACTTGTGCATGCCATCGCAGAACGGCTTCTTGTTGGAGTGCCCGCACCGGCAGAGCGCGATGTTCGGCGAGTTCAATTCGTATTTGTTGCCCAGGTGATCGACGAGCGTCACGGGACCGGTCACCAGCAGCGGGCCATCTTCACGGGTTTTGATCACAACTTCAGACATGAGAATCTCCGATCGGAGTCGGTACGACGAAACATCGTTGACCATACCCGACAGCGGAGTGCCGATCAAACTGCATGAAACGAAAAGACCCAGGGACCGCAGTCCCTGGGCTTCACGTTGTGTCAACGATCCACAGGCAGGATTACTCGATGATGATGTCCCGCACGGTGCGGCCGCTGGGGATCATGGGCAGCACATGTTCCTGATACGGGCACACGATGTCGAGCAGGTAGGGTTCCGTCGAAGCGAGCATCTTCGCCAAGGCGGCCGGGAACTCTTTCTTGCTGCGGACCTGGGCGGCTTGCAGACCGAAGCCCCGCGCGACTTCGACGAAGTTCGGATACGTCTCTTCGTAGTGACCACCCGCACCGTCACCGGTCGCTTCGGGATGATCAACCGGTCCCAGATAAGTGTGAGCGCGGTTGCCGTCGTGGAAGCGGTCTTCCCACTGCACCACCATGCCGAGATGCTGGTTGTTCAGCAAAAAGATCTTGATCGGCAGCTTCTCGCACTTCAGCGTGGCGAGTTCCTGAATGTTCATCAGGACCGAGCCATCGCCGTCGATGTCGATGACCAGGGCGTCCGGATGCCGGGCCTGCACGCCCATCGCCGCGGGGAGACCGAAGCCCATCGTCCCGAGGCCCGAGCTGCTGAGCCAGTGCTTCGGTTCGTTGAACTTGTAGTACTGAGCCGCGAACATCTGGTGCTGACCGACGCCCACCGCGACGTAGGTTTCCCGGTCACGCGTCTGACGGTTCAGCTCGCTGATCGCGTACTGCGGAATGATGAAGTCGCCCGACTCCTTCACGGCGAGCGGGAACTTGGTCTTCCACTGATTGACCTGGTTCCACCACGCATCGATCTGCGGGATGTCGTCATCGGACACCAGCGCGTTCAGGCCCTGCAGCACTTCCTTGATGTTCGCGACCACGCCGATGTCGACGCGCTTGTTCTTGTTGACTTCGGACGGGTCGATGTCGACGTGCACGATCTTCGCGTTCTTCACGAACTCGTCAAGCTTCCCGGTCACACGGTCATCGAATCGCACGCCGAACGCGAGCAGCAGATCGCACTCTGCGATGGCGTAGTTCGAGTACACCGTGCCGTGCATCCCGAGCATGTGCAGCGATTGCGGGTCATCGCCGGGGAAGCCGCCGAGGCCCATCACCGTCATGGCGACCGGGATGTTGACCTTCTTCGCGAACTTCGTGAACTCCGCAGCGGAGTCGGACTGCACGATCCCGCCACCGATGTAGAACACCGGCTTCTTGGCGGCACGAATCGCCGCGAGGATCTGCCGAATCTGGTTCGGATGCGGCCGGCGGATTTCCGGATGATATCCGGGCAGATCCATCGGCGGATCATAGTCCGGTTCTTCGGGCAGGATGGTCAGTTGCACGTTCTTCGGCACGTCGACGAGCACCGGGCCGGGACGCCCCGTCTTCGCGATGTAAAACGCTTCCTTGATGATCCGCGGAATGTCCTTCGCATCGGTGACGAGATAATGATGCTTCGTCACCGCGCGACAGATTTCAACGATCGGCGTTTCCTGGAACGCATCGGTTCCGATGACCGTCGTCGGCACCTGGCCGGTGATCGCAACGAGCGGGACGCTGTCCATCTTGGCATCGGCGATGGCGGTGACGAGGTTCGTCGCGCCGGGGCCGCTGGTGGCCATCACCACGCCGACTTCATTCGTGGTCCGTGCGACCCCCTGAGCTGCGAAACCACCGCCCTGTTCGTGGCGGGGAAGAATCGTGCGGAGTTCATCACGGTGGTAAGTCAGCGACTGGTGCATCGGCATGCTGCAGCCGCCGGGGTAGGCGAAGATCAGGTCCACGCCCTGGCGAATCAGCGCCCGTACCAGAACCTCGGCCCCATTGATGTTCTGGGTTGCGGTTGCCGGGTTGGTTTGGGAAGCAGACACAGTCGCCACAGTTCGTTTCCTTGTTGAAAATGAAACGGGTGCGTCGCACGGAGCCAATCACGGGGGAGCGAACACTCGCCCACCGCAACCGAGACTTTCCCCATCCTGACGAACACGCTCTACCAGTCTACGCAGTCGACACACTGGTTTCGAGTCCGGTTCAGGAACCACGGGCGATTTCTGCGTTAACCGTTGATCCGCCAGACGTTAAATTCGTCTCTTTGTCGCGCCGCCGCGGTCGGCGGCCATGGGCGAAGGTTCTTGTTTCGTCCCCGATCTCAAGAATCTGGCGAGTGTGGCGAGACGTTTGCCGCGATCTCTACAATGTGGAGCAGCACTGGGGGGGCGTCCGTCATCGATGATCCGTCGCGAATTTCGATGGTCGTCCATCCAATTGACGGGTCGAGTCTGGAATTTCCCCCGGATAGAGTTTCTCTTCGAGTCGAATGAGCGGTCACCTCCATTACATGCCCGAGTTCCTCGATTCCTCGCTTGCGATCGTTGGCTGCGGTCCTACCGCCGTCTATCTCTTGAAGCACTTTAACGACGCGTTCGATCGTCTGGTTGATCCGCCCCGGCAGATCGTCATCTTTGAACAACGGACGCTTCCGGGACGGGGCCTGCCGTATCATCCGGAAACGACAGAACCCTGCCATCGCTGCAATATTTCTTCAGAGGAACTGCCTCCTCTCCCGGAGACATTTGCCGATTGGTTGCGACGTCAGAGCGTCCAGACGTTGCGGCAGTGGGGGATTGATCGGGAGTCGATTTCTGCGAGCGAGCACTACAGCCGCCTCGCTATGGGTGAATATCTTTCCGATCAGTTGCACGGGTTAGTCAAGACGCTGAGGGCTCGCGGTGTGATTGTTGAAGTGCGGGCTCGTCAGCGCGTGATTGACCTGCTTGACCAACCGGAGAGTCAATCCGTCGGCGTGCAGATTGAAGGAAGTCCGACGACGACAAGATTCACCAGAGTGGTGATTGCGACGGGGCATCAATTTCCTCAAGAGGATCAACCTGAGAGCGGTTACTTCGCCAGCCCATGGCCGATTCAGAAGTTGCTCCCGCAGGAGAACGAGGTCCACAATTTTTCGATCGGAACTTTAGGGGCATCCCTGAGCGCGTTTGATGTCATCCTGTCACTGGCTCGACGCCATGGAACATTGGAGGAGCGGGACTCTCAGTTGGTCTATCGTCCTGCTCCTGCCACGGAAAACTTCCATATCACCATGCATTCTGCCCATGACTGGTTGCCCCATCTGCAGCACGAGCATCGGTACGCACGGCCGGCGATTGACCGCTACGCCAGCCCAGCACAGATCGCCTCTCTCATTGATTCGAGCGGAATTCTGCCCCTCAATGCCTATTTCGATTCGATTTGCCGACCGGTGCTGGTGAGCGCGCTGCAGAAAGACGGTCATGAGTCGCTTGCTCGGGAGTTGAGTGAACCCGCCAAGCCGATGGAATTCTTTGTGGAACGGATGACGGAGAAACATACGCAGCGTGAGGCATTCGAACAGATGCGGCGAGAAATGGCGACCGCCCGGCGTTCACTGCGCGAGAATGAGCCGATGCGCTGGATGGAAGCGTTCGACAACCTCATGTACACCTTGAACTTTTATGCTGAGCGCTTATCTGCGGAGGATCACCAGCGCTGGCAGACAGTCGTGATGCCATTTTTGATGAATCTGACCGCGGCCCTGCCACTTTCATCCGCGCGAGTTTTGCTGGCGCTTCGTGCCGCCGGAAAGCTGGACCTCGTGGCGGGAAAAGTCACTTCGATTGAACCGAGGGATGGGACCACGACGGTGATTGTCGAACGCGAGGACGCATCGACTGCGGTTTACCGTTATCAGCTTTTTGTGGAATGTGGTGGCCAAGGAGCGGTTGGGCTCGAAGATGTTCCGTTCCCATCGTTGCGTCGTCAGGGATCTGTGCGTGTTCCCACAACGCGCTCTCAAGACGGTTCCCGTCAGTCACTGGAAGGCATCGATGTGAATGCGGCCTACCAGATCGTCGGCTCCGATGGGACAGCGAATCCCCGAATCTATGATGTGGCGTTTCCCCATACGATTGGGGTACGACCCTACTCCTACGGCTTGCAGGCTTGCAGCGATACCGCTGAGATTCTGATTCAGGGCTGGACACGCGAGGCGTCCACTTGAGTCGTGTCCCGCTAACGGGGACAGTCTTTCAAAATCTGTGACGGAAACAGATTTTTCTCTTCCTCTACGGGTTTGTTAGTTGTAGCATCTACGAATTCTTTCGTAGACGCTCCTTCGAGACACCGTTCGGTGGGAGACGAAGCATGGGACGGCCGCGGACAGCGCATCCGACGCCGGCAGAATTGGAGATCCTCAAGGTTCTCTGGGAACGCGGACCCCTCACCGTCCGCGCGGTGCTGGAAACGCTCAATCAGACCGGCACGCCCCGGGCCTATACGTCGGTGATGAGCATTCTCAACATCATGGCGGACAAGGGGTTACTTTTGCGAGAGCCCGCGGGACGCGCCTTCCGCTATCGAGCGACCGCGGAGCAGCAATCGACGCTCGGCGGACTCGTGAGTGATGTCTGGCAACGGGCGTTCGGCGGTTCCGCGTCGGCGTTGGTCGCCCATCTTCTGGAAGAGGCGAACCCGACGGCGGAAGAACTCGCTGCCATCCGGGATACACTGAAGAAGTACGAAGCGGACGCGGGAGAGAAGCCATGAACGCGGGCTGGCAACGGCTCCAACCGTGGGCTTCGGTGATCGTGCCCGCACTCCTGCACTTCCTGTGGCAAGGCGCACTCGTCGCGCTCATCGCCGGCGTGCTGATGTTCGTCTGTCCCAAGTCGGCGGCGTCGAAACGCTACGCGATCTTCCTCGGCCTGTTCGTACTGATGGCCGTGATGCCGCTCATCACCGCCTCCGTGGTGATGCAGGACGTGCCCCTCGCCTCGTCTATGTCTGCATCGGACGTTGACACCGCGGCATTTGCTCCATCTCACTGGCAAAGCCAGTGGCACACAGAAGAATTCATCGCGTGGCAACCGATCGTGCTGCTCGCGTGGTTGGTCGGCGTGGCGTTGTGTTCGCTGCGGCTCACCGGCGGCCTGATGTGGTATGTCTGGCTGACCGGACGTCTCGAGCCGATCTCGCCGAGCCTCTCCGCCGTGGTGACGCGATTATCGCAACATCTCGGCATGAGCGCCCGCGCCCGCGTGCGCGTTGCGGTGTCGCATGATGTCCGCGAACCGCTGGCCATCCGCATCATTCAACCGCTGATCATCCTCCCCGCGAGCTGGCTGCTCAGCGCACCCCCGTTGATGGTCGAAGCGGTTCTTGCGCATGAACTGGCACACATCCGCCGGCATGACCTGTGGGTGAATCTGTTGCAGCGCATTGTGGAAACGCTGCTCTTCTTTCATCCCGCGGTGTGGTGGTTATCGCGACAGATTCGCCGGGAACGAGAGCTGTGTTGCGACAGGCTGGCGGTCGCCGCCACCGGTCGCGCTGTGGAATACGCACAAGCGTTGGAAGCCGTGGCCCGATTTCGGCTGGCGTGGTCCAGCCCGGCGATGGCAGCAGGTATGGGAGGAGATCGCATGGTGCTCCTGGAACGCGTTCGACGGGTGTTAGGGCTGGAAACGGCCCCCGAAACCGGCTGGTGGCCGGTGGGTGTCGCGGGCTTGCTCATCGCCGCCTGCTGCTGGACCGGCGTCGCCTTGAACTCGGGTGTTGCCCAAGGCGACGAACAATCCAAGCTGAAAGCCGTCCGCATCGAAGATGACGACGATGATGACGATGACGACGACGAGGAGATGGAGGACGAAGACGACGACGATGAGGACGAAAACAAAGATCGTCCGCGGCCGCCGCGCGCTGACAATCGTGAAGGTGACCGCCGTGATCCACTGCGCGCTGAAGGGGACCGCCGACCTGCGGAAGGCCGTCGGGAAGGCGACCGTCCGCGCGAGGGCGAACGGGCTCCCGGAGCACCCCGTGATGGCGAGCGCCGTCCCGAAGAGCGGCCGCGTGGTGACGGAGAACGAGGCCCGCGACCTGCGGATGCTGAGTGGGCACGACGGATGGGCGAAATGCGTCGCGATGATTTCCGGCCACGTCCTGATGGCGATGTGATGCACGAACTGCTGGCGACCATTCGCGAACTGCGTCAGGAAGTGCAGATGCTGCGGGAGGAAATGCGATCGATGCGTGGCCCTGGGCCTGGCCGTGGCCCGCGTGATGGTGACGCCTTCGATCCGTTCGGTCGTCAGCATGAAGACGACCGGCGTGACGGAGACCGTCGTCGCCGAGAAGACGGTCCGGCGGACGCCCGTCCGGGTCGTGAAGGTCCACCCCGTGAAGGCCGAGGCGGTACACCGCGCGAAGGAGGCCTGCGTCCTGAAGGCACCCCCCGCGGGGATCGCCGCGAAGACGCCCCGCCACGGAAAGAAGGCCGGACCGACGAACCCGCCCCGCGCAGGGAATCTGACGAGAAACCAGCCAAACGCGAAGAATTCTAGCCGACGACCTTGGCCAACAAACAAAGCCCGCCAGGTCCCAAAACCTGCCGGGCTTTCTCCGTTGAAAAATGGCGGTGGTCGGACTCGAACCGACGACACACGGCTTATGAAGCGAGCAAACGAAACTCAAGTCTCTGAACCAACTGCAAAATACAGCGTGTTTAACGATAGAGCAAGCCTCAATTTCGGTCGGACTACAAGCGGGAAGCGTACGAATACGCCGATTGACAAGCAGAACCAATCTCGCAAATCTGCCGCCGCACAGTGATCCGTTGACGACCA
>DASRYX010000432.1:0-1976 GCA_035686985.1 Planctomycetaceae bacterium
AGCACGCCGGTGAGCACCTCTTCGCCTTTCGCGGTGCGAACGAAGAGTTCCGGTGCCCAGGCCCGCAGTGCCGCATCATCGGTTGAGTCCTGCGCCGGTCGACGCCCCAATCCGTCGGCCCATGACACTGGCCGATCGAGAACGCCGCTTTCGATCAAGGCTTGAAACCGCGCGGGATGGACGAAGTCGGTATACCCGTACGATTGTCGATAACGCCAGATTTCGCCCCAGTTGACGTAGATGTGCGTGATGCCCTGGTTCGCCAACGTCGCACGGATATCAGCGGGGGAGCGCAGCGGCCGATCTTTGGCGGGCATGTCAACCGGTTCGCCGCACCACTCTTCGAAGAGCGAACGATCAAAGACGGTGTTGTATGCGTAGTCGAACTGGGCCGGGAAGACTTCCGCTTCACCGACAAAGAGGACTTTCGTTTCCGCCGGCAGATCGCCGTGCGCAACGGCTTCGTTGATCCAGGCGATTTCCGGTCCGACAATCCGGGCCGTGAACTCGCGGGCGGCGTTCAATTCCGTCAGTCCGACGTTGTATCCAACAAAACCGGTCGCACAGAACCCAAGGTTAAACACGATGCCCAGGCCAAGGACGGCGATCGTGACCCCGCGCGGAAAGACCGTCATCGCTTCCGCGGCGCCGATGCCTGCCAGCAAACAGGCGGTGGGCAGCAGCGGCAACCAGAACCGGTCGATGTGATGCGTGAAGAGCCACCACGCGAGAAACAGCCACGTCGTGATGATCCACGGAAAGACAACGGCCCGACGGCTGCGCGCGAGGAATAACGTCAGCGGCGCGAAAGCGAACACCAGCGGGCTTTGCCAGTCGTTGACCGCGGCGACATCGTAGGCCTTCAGCACGACATCCCGCGTCTCGGCGATCGCTCCGCCAGCGGACGGTCGCGCATGGCCGCGTTTCCATTTCAGGGCGAGTGCATCATCGAGATCACGACCACCGAAGACGGAGTACGCCAGCGGATAGACCGGATTGCCGGCTTCCACGGTGTTCTTCAGCAACCAAGGTCCGATCGTGATCAGCACACCAATTGCGAACACGCCGGCTGTTTTGGCGAAGGTGGGCACATCCACGCGTCGCCACGCCGCCAATGCCAGCAGGACACCGAACGGCAGGACCGTCATCACGAGGCCGGTATATTTGCACGCCATCGCGCTGCCACACAGTAACCCGGTGAGCAGCACAGCGCGTGTTCGTTGCGAGTTAACGGACGGGGACGAATTGTCATCGCGCAGACGCTGCCACACCCACCATGTGGCCAGCGCGGCCCCGGCGGTGTACGCGGTCAACCCGCCTTCCGCATACGCGATGATCGACATGCGGAAGACCCATGGCGTCGAGAGATAGACAATCGCCGCGAGTCGTCCCGAGAGTTCTGAATGCCAGCGCCGTCCCGCCGCATACAGGCCCAGCGCCGTCAGCGGCGCAAACGCCGCCAGCACGGTTTGTCCGACGAGCGCCCCCCAGAACCAATCCCCGGCGAGCGTCATTCCGGCGAGCAGCAGCATCTCGGTGAGAAACGGGAAACTTGTGTAGATGTTGTTCGGCAGAAACGTGATCCGCCCGTTCAGAAACCACTCTTTCGGCCCGCCGAGGTGATACTCATTCACATCGAAATCGGTCGACGGCGACAACGCCCCGAGAGCCATCCCGATGACGAACGGTGCGACGAAGAGCAGCCACCACCAGGATTGCGACTTAGTCTGTGTTGGGTCACCGCGGCGGCGATTCCGCACGACTGTGATCACGCCGGCTGTGGTGCCCGCTGTCAGAACGAGATTCAGTAGCGCTCCAACAAGCAGACCGGCCAATCCGAGTGCGAGCGTGAGCAGCGAAAGCACGCTCAATCCGAGTAGAAGCGCGAAATACTGCTGTTCAAGCAGGCTCCAGTCGGTCTCCCGCAACAATCGAGACACAATGACGGCGCCCCAACCCCACGCACCGGCGAGAAG
>DASRYX010000433.1:0-9147 GCA_035686985.1 Planctomycetaceae bacterium
GTATTACTCGCCCGAGCAGCCGCAGGTCCGGCAGACCATCGCCCTCAACGCCAATGTGATGGAGAAGAGCGGCGAGCCGCTGCCGCAGGGCGATGTGACCGCCCGCATCACCGCACCCTCGGGAAAGGTGGAAACGGTGCGGTTTCAATCGGCCGGGGATGAATGGGGGGCTTTTTCATCCCGCTTCACGCCGGAAGAACCGGGCCGGTATGAAGTCATCTTGTCTTGTAAGCAGACGAACGCCACACTGGAGACGAGTTTTTTTGTCCAGGGAGCGGCTCGCGAACGGATCGGCCGGGCGGCCCGCCCCGATGTCCTGGAAGAAATCGCGCGGGTCACGCGCGGTGAAGTGATTGAAGTCGATCGGTTGGAGAAGGTGCTGCAAACGCTCGCAGCCCTGCCGGAACCCACTCCCGCGGTCCGACGCCTGCAACTCTGGGCGCACCCGGCCGCCGCAGCGTTGCTGATCACGTTATTAGGTGCGTTCTGGGTACTGCGGAAGGTGATTGGGTTGATTTAGGTGAACCGCGAGATGCAGTGCAAAATGAAACAGTGCAAAATGCAAATCGCAAAATGAAGAGACGCTCTAAAGCCGCGCTGCCTGAGGGATTTCGCCAAGCGCAAGCGAGGAATCTTCTCTGCTAACAACTGACTACGAACCACTGACAACTGACTTCCGCGAGGAGTCCCTTCGATGAGCGTTTCTTCTCCCGATCGCCTGGAATTGCCCGCGTCGCTGCAGACGCAACTGCATGAGTTCCGCCGGCGTGTGTGGACCATCAAGTCCATCGAGGCTGCGTGCGGAGCGCTCTTCGGGGTGATTGTCTCGTACCTTGCGGTGTTCGTGCTCGATCGCTTCATTGACACGCCGAACTCGACGCGGGTGGCGATCTTCCTGGTGGCGATCATCGGCTGTGCGATCGTGCCGGTGTATCTGCACCGGTGGATCTGGCAGAACCGCCACATGGAACAGCTCGCGAAGCTGCTCAGCCGCAAGCATCCGAGCCTCGGCGATCAGATGCTCGGCGTGATTGAACTTGCGCGGAATGATTCGGAACAGGCGCGGTCCCGCGCGCTCGTCGCCGCTGCGATTCATCAGGTGGCGGATGTCGCCGCCAAGCGAAATCTGAACGACGCCGTGCCCAACCCACGGCATCGCATGTGGGCGTGGCTCGCGGGCGTTCCGACGGCGGTGGCGATCATTGCCCTGGCAATGTTCCCCGCGGCGGCGTCGAATGCGTGGGCGCGGTTCCTGGCCCCGTGGAAACCAATCGAACGCTACACCTTCACCGCGATCGACAAACTGCCCGAGAAAGTCGTCGTCCCCCACGGCGAACCGGTTACGATCGCCGTACCGCTCAAAGAAAATTCCGCGTGGCATCCCGCCGCAGGGACGACACAGGTCGGCACTCAGCCCGTCGTGAAAGCGGAACTCAAGGACGGCAAGTACGACTTCCAACTGCCGGGACAGATCGACGCGGTGCCGTTGAAGTTGCGGATCGGCGATGTCCGACAGGATGTCCGCGTGGAACCGATGCACCGCCCGGAACTCGCGGGCATCGAAGCGAATATCAAACTGCCGGCATATCTCGAACGGACCGAACCGGTCCACAAAGACATCCGCGGCGGCACGGTATCCGTCGTCAATGGGGCGGAAGTGCAATTCACCGCGACAGCCAACCGCGCCCTCGCGGGCGCAACGGTCGATGGCGCCGCGGTGGCCACGGACGACAAGAAGCTGACGAGCGCCCCGATGCCCGTGGCGGAATCGCGCAAACTGCAGTTCGAGTGGAAAGACGAATTCGGCCTGCAGGGACAGGAACCGTTCACCGTGTCGCTCAACGCACGGGAAGACGAAGCCCCATCGCTCGCCACCGAAGACATGCCCCGGCAGCGGATCGTTCTCGAATCCGAAACGCTGCAGTTCAAGGTCCGCGCCCAAGACGACTTCGGAGTTAAGATCGTCGGCATCGAATGGCACGGACTCGATTCCACCGCGGTCACCAAGCCGGCCAAAGGCGAGCAGCTTCTCGCCGCCGGTGGATCGGATAAGGAGAATCTCGAACTCGCGGGAACGTTCTGCGCGAAGACGCTCGGCATCGAAGCCCAGCCGCTCAACGTCCGCATCTTCGCCGAGGACTACAAACCCAGCCGCGAACGGTCGTACTCCGCGAACTATGTGCTGTATGTCCTCACCGCCGAGCAGCACAGCATCTGGATCACGGAACAGCTCAGCAAGTGGCATCGCCAGGCGCTGGAAGTCCGTGATCGCGAAATGGCGCTGCACGCGACCAACCAGCAACTGCGGATGTTGTCCAACGAAGAACTCGATCTGCCCGAAAACCGCCAGCGGCTTGATGCGCAGGCGACCGCGGAACGGGCGAACGGTCGTCGTCTCACGAGTCTGACGGGAGCGGGGGAAGAACTCGTCCGGCAAGCCATGCGGAACCCCGAGTTCGGCGTCGGCCATCTCGAAAAATGGGCTGAGATGCTGCAGATCCTGAAGGACATCTCCGCCAACCGCATGCCGAGCGTCGCCGAGTTGCTCAAGCAATCGGCGAAGGCGCCGGGTGAAAACATGGCTCAGGCGAAACCTTCGGTGACCGCCGGGCAAAACAAGATGCCGATGCGCGAAGGACCGGGATCGAAACCGGGCGAACCGCAACCGCCCAAGCCCGTGGTGCCGACCGTCACCGATGCGGAATCGTCACAGAACCCGGGCAAGAAATCGGATCAGCCGGAAGAACCGAGTACCAGCAAACCGTCGAGTCCCAGCCTGCGGTTGCCGGTCACCACGGTGATGGGTTCCGGCGCGAAGAAGCCGGGCCAACCCAGCCCCGCCGGGGAAAAACTCGAAGAAGCGGTGAAGGTCCAACAGGATCTGCTCGCTGAGTTCGAAAAGATCGCGGATGAACTTAACAAGGTGCTCGCGAACCTCGAAGGCAGCACGCTGGTCAAGCGACTCAAAGCCGCCTCGCGCAAGCAAACTGTCGTGGCGAACAAGCTCGGCACCGAAATCGGCGCGGCGTTCGGTCAGAAGAATCGCGTCGCGGCCCCGACGAAGAAGTCACTCGAGGAAATGGCGGAAGTCGAAGCCAAGAGCAGCCATGATCTGTCGAACATCATGGACGACATGCAGGCGTACTTCGATCGCCGTCGCATGCAGCGGTTCAAGACGGTCCTCGATGAAATGCGCGAACAGGACGCGGTCGGCAGTCTGCGACAGCTTGGTGATGATGTGAAAACCGAGGCCGGGCTGTCGATCGCTCAGGCCGAGTTCTGGTCCGACACGTTCGATCGCTGGGCGGATGATCTCGTCGATCCCGCGTGCAGCGGTAAATGCCCCGGCTGCAAATCAAAGGCGAGCCTGCCGCCGTCGATCGTGCTGGAAGCGATGCAGATTCTCGAAGCTGAAGTCAACCTGCGGGAAGAGACCCGCGTGACCGAACAAGCGAAAAAAGCCCTGGCGCGTGAGCAGTACAGCGAGCGGGCTGGCAAGCTGCGCGGCATTCAGGATTCGCTGACGAAACGCGTCGCCGATCTCACCGTGCGGATTCGAGAACTCCCCGAGGGCGAGCAGGAATTCGGCAAGGAAATCGCGTTGCTCGGCAAAGTCGAAATGGTGATGGGCGAAGCCGCGGACATCCTCGGCAAGCCCGATACCGGGTCGCCGGCGATTGCAGCCGAGACCGAAGCGATCGAGCTGCTGCTGCAGTCGAAGAAGATCAATCCCGGTCGCGGCGGCGGTGGCGGTTCCAACCCCGGTGGCGGCGGGGGTGGCGATACCAACGATGTTGCGATCGCGCTCGTCGGCACCGGCATCAACGAGAAGGAAGTCCGCGAAGACCGGGGCATTTCCCAAGCCACGGGTGAGTCCGGCGTGGTCCTTCCCGAAGAATTCCGCGCGGGTCTGGATCAATACTTCAACCGTCTCGAAAGCGGCTCTGACAAGAAGTAGGCAGTGCAGCGGGCAGTCAGCAATGGGATGACCGGATCTTTTCCGGTCTCTCAGCCAATGACGAAGGACCAGTGACCAATGACCATTCACCCGCTCGACATGTTGGTCGCGATGGCCATGCTTTCGGTTTCCGTCTCAGCCGCAGACGATCCGAAACCGGCACCGGCGGCGGTCCGTGCGAAAGCGGTCATTATCAAGAAGGCGGCTGCGCCGGCAGCGGAAGCTAAGCCCGCAGAAAAGGTCGACGCCGCTAAAGCCGCGGCCGAGAAAATCAAAGAGGACGCCACTGCTCCAGCTGCCGCCGCCAACGACAAACCCGTCGCGCAGAAGAAACCGAAACCCAATCCGCGCGAGCAGCTGGCGGAAGACAAAGCGGCAGCGGCCGCGAAAGTCGCACCAGCCAACCTCAAAGGTTTTGGCAAGAACGAAGCCGATCGCAAACCCGCAGCCGCTCCTGTGGCTGTGGCAGCACCCGTCCAGGTCATGAACGCCGCGGTACCGGGTCTTAATGACGATCAAATGAAGCAGATCAAGGAGCAGTACAAGCAGCAGCTGCAGCCGATCCTCGTCAGCGAACTGGCCTTCATCCGCATGACCTGCGACATCCCCAAGGACAAGCGTCCGGGGATTCTGAAGGCCGGCCGGGCGATCGTGGAAGAAGCGGCCCAGAAGATCGCCGAACAGCAGAACCGCAACCGGGGCGGCGTGCGCATCGCGGTGCAGGCGAACAATGTGGCGAATGATCCTCCGAAAGCCATCCGGGTCGGACTCGACGCCGCACTGAAAGAGGTTCTCACCGAAGAGCAGCTCAAGGTCTATCGGGACGAAGCCGCCCATCGCAAAGAGCAGATCAAGCAGGCCGCGATCTACAGCGTCGTGGCGCGACTGGATGGGGCTCTCTGTCTGACCGCCGAATCGCGTGACAAGATCGCCGAGACGATCAGCGGCAATTGGCAGGAAAGTTACGAACGCTGGCTGCAGATCCATCAGTACGGCGACCAGTATTTCCCGTCGGTTCCCGATCAGTTGATCTCGGTCCATCTGAACGACGAGCAGAAGCAGATCTGGAACGGGCTGCAGAAAATCGGCATCGGCGGCTGGGGCAATTTCGGCGGCCAGGTCGGCGTCGCGGATGACGGCTGGTGGGGCGAAGCCGTCGCCCCAGGGAATGCTGATGCGAACGGCGTGATCTTTTTTGGTGGTGGGGTCGACGTCGATTTCTGAAGCAGACGGGATTTGCGGACAATGCGTTTCCACCGGTCCGATGGATGGCGGTTGCACCTGATTCGATTCACGGCTACGGCGTTGGCGTGGGTCGTTGTCGCCTCGTTCATGCAAGCCGCGATCGCTGCCCCTGATGATGTCGAGCCCGTGGAGAAGGCGGTTGCCGAGGGCGACTTCAACATCGACGAGAGCAATTTCGACCAATGGGTCTTCCAGGGCAACGGCAACGCCTCAGCAGGAAAAGAACGGCTGAAAGCCAGATTGAACCTGCAGGTTGCGGAGATCGATCGCCTCTGCGGTTTGACTTCCGAGCAGAAGAACAAGCTGCTCCTCGCTGCGCGGGGCGACACCAAACGATTCTTCGA
This sequence comes from Planctomycetaceae bacterium, assembly GCA_035686985.1. Taxonomy (GTDB): domain Bacteria; phylum Planctomycetota; class Planctomycetia; order Planctomycetales; family Planctomycetaceae; genus DSVQ01. The sequence continues at coordinate 5,548 of DASRYX010000433.1, forward strand.
CCAGGTGGAGGAGGTCCGCAAGAAGTTTCTCGCCGTCCGGCAGGATCAGAACGCGTTCAACAACATCTGGCAGGATATCCAACCGCTGCAGCGGCAGGTCTCGGTTGGACTGCATGGAGAGACCTCGCTCTTTTACAAGTCCCTGCAGCGCACGCTGACCGAAGAGCAACTCCGGCGGTATCGCGAGGTGCAGGACGAACGCCGCAAGTACCGGTACCGCGCGAGCATCGAGGTGGTGCTGACCAATCTCGAAAACAGCGTTCCCCTGAAGCATGCCCAGCACGCCGCACTGGTCAAACTGATTCTGGAGGAAACCTCGACCCCGATCGCGTTTGGGCAATACGACCAGTACCTCATCATGCATCAGCTCTCCAAGCTTGGCGAAGCGAAGGTCAAACCGCTGCTCGATGAGCGGCAATGGACGCAGATGAAGCTCCAATTCGATCAGGCTCGCGGTATGGAGCCGTTCCTGATTCAGCAGGGGCTTTTGCCCAAAGATGCCGCGGAGGAACGGATCATCAACGCGGTCAAAGAGAATCCCGCAGACGCGCGGCGTCCGGAAAACGTGGTGCAGCAGGAAGCCATCCGTGCCGAGGTGGTCCCATGATGCGAATAGCGACCGCAATCGTCCTGCTCTTGCTATGCGGTCTTGCCCGGTCGGCGTACGCGCAGCTGCCGAACGTGAAGATCGGTGAAGTCGTGCCGCGCGATGTCCGCGAAATCTATGATCGCGGCATGCAGTTCCTCGCCAATAATCAGGCCGAAGACGGCAGCTTCAAAGGGGGCGGCGAGCAGGGACCGGGAGTAACGGGACTGGCGCTCATGGTCTTCCTCGCGTCGGGCGAAGACCCGAACTTCGGCCTCTACAGCAATCACGTCCGCAAAGCGCTGCGGAACATCATCAGCCAACAGAACGCGGGAACCGGTTACCTCGGCAACAGCATGTATCACCATGGCTTCGGCATGCTGGCCCTTGCTGAGGCCTACGGTGCCGTCGATGACCGCACCTTGTGGACAGGGAACGAACCGAATCGCCGTAGCATCGGCCAGGCGCTGGAACTCGCCGTTCGTGCGGCGATCACATCGCAGAAGAAGAACACGTACGGTGGCTGGCGTTATTCACCCGACAGCAACGACGCCGACACCTCGGTGAGCGGGTCGGTGCTGGTCGGCCTGCTCGCCGCGCGGAATGCCGGAATCGAAGTTCCCGACGAAGTCCTCGACCGTGCGATCCAATACTACGTGAAGATGACTTCGGACAGCGGGCAGGTGGCCTATGCCGGCGGCTTTGGCGGATTCGACGAATCGATCGCCCGCATCTCGATCGCCACGCTGGTCTATTCGGTCGCGCGCCGCAAGGACCTGCCGCAGTTCAAAGCCACGCTGAACTACCTCAGCACGCGCATCGAAACGAGTGGCAACAACAGCTGGCCCGAATACGCGCGGTACTACCAGGCGCAGGCGTTGTTCCAGGGCGATGTCGAAGTCTGGGAGAAGTGGAACAAGCTGCTGATCCGGCAGCTCAAAACGGCCCAGATTGCCGACGGCAGCATTCGTTCGTCGCAAGGGGCCACGTTGGGAACGGCGATGTCGGTGCTTGCGCTCGCGCTGAATTACCGCTTCCTGCCGATTTACGAACGATGACGGTGCCTGGAATCTCTCTGCGAAGACATCGGAGGCTCATCATGACCGCAGTGTTGCGGAGAGGGATCGGGATCGCCGGGATCGTCTGGGCGATGGCGTGGATGGTCTCCGCGGCGGATGTCGCCGAGACAAAGGCCGCGATGCCGGTGCTGCACCTTTCGAACCGCGATTTCGTCGCCGGACAACTGGTCGAGTCACCCGACGGTCGCGAGCTGCGCTGGCAGTCGCCCGTGTTCGCGGCCCCGGTGCACTACGCCTATGAAGCCATCAACGCCGTCCATTTTCCGGTCCCACCGCAGATGCCCGCGGCGACCGGGGATTCCCGGTTTGAACTGCTCGGGGGTGACGAATTCTTCGGGAAACTCGTCGCGCTGGATGACAAGTTCGCGCGCATCGAGACCTCAGAACTCGGCGAACTGGAACTCGATCGCACGTGGCTGTCGCGAATGTCGCGCTGGCGCAACGGCGCGGATCTCGTCTACTTCGGACCGACCGGCTTGAACGGCTGGAAGGAACTCGGCGAGCCCAAACGCTGGCGGGAAGAGGCTGGTCACCTGCTCACGCAAAGTCCCGGAGCCGCGGTCTATCGTGACTTCAATGCGCCGACGAAAGCGCGCTATGAAGTCGAATTGTCCTGGAATGGGAAGCCTGATTTCGAATTGTCGCTGGGCATGGGGCCCGATGCGGTGTCGACGTTGCGGGCGTTCCACATCGCGGTGTGGGATGACGACATCGTCGCCGCGCGGGAGACCGAACGCGAAGCCGATGTGGCCTCACTGATGAAGGCGAAAGACGCTGCAGGGCATCTGCATCTGGTGATCTACATCGACCGCCAGGATGGCCGGATGCTGATTTATTCGCCGATGAATGAGCCGATCGCCGAGATCGTCGCCGGGACCGGAAAGGCCGATCTCTACGGCGGCGTGCAACTGACCAACAAAACGGGCGACATTCGACTCAAACGGCTGCACATCGCCCGGTGGGATGGAACCCCGCCCAAGTCGGCCGAAGGCAATAAAGCCCGCGTGCTCTCGACGTCAGGAGCCGTCACCGCCGGCTTGATTCGCCAGTACGACGCCGAGCGCCGGGAGTTTGTGATCACGAGCGGTGAGATCGAACGGACGCTAGCCGCCGACGAAGTCCAGGACATCTATTTCACGCCGCAGGAGACGACTCCGGACCGGGCGGTGAAGCTCGTGGCCCTCAGCGGCTTGAGCCTCAGCGGGGATGTGATCAAGGTCGACGGGAATGCCATCGTGCTGAAACATCCCGGAATCCGTCAGCCGTTGAAGGTGCCGGTCAAGTCGCTGCAGACGTTGATCAGCTTGCGGACTCCGATGACACCCGTGCCTCCGTCCGGCCGGGCGGGGCGTCTGGAAGCCACGGGAACGGTGTTGAACGGGTCGCTAGTCGATGCGAAAGAAGCGGACGCGTCGTGTCTGGTCTGGTTGCCGATGGGAGCGACCCAGGCGGCTCCCTTGCGACGGGATGTCGCCGCGAAGATTGTTTATCGCGATCCCCCGCCGCCACCCAAACCGCAAACCAATCGTCAGCAGGCCCAAGTGCGCGTGGTTCAACCGGCCCCCGGCTTCGTGAACCAGCTCGCCAATCTGTTTGGCGGAAGCGGCCAAGCCGCAGCTCCGGCTCCGCAACCCGCGGGGACTCCGGCGGCGTATCTGCTGCATCTCCGCTCGGGCGACACGGTGCCCTGCAGCGCGGCCCGCATTGATGAAAGTGGCGTGACCTACAAAAGCCATGTCAGCGATGCCACTTTCATTCCGCACGAACAACTCAAGGTGCTGGAACTTCAGCCCAAGATCGCCGCGGGGCAGATCGCGAAGACAAAGAAGGAACGCTTGTTGACGCTGCCGCGCATGCAGCGGGACAGTCCGCCGACGCAACTGCTGCGGTCCACGGACGGCGATTATCTGCGCGGCCGCGTAGTCTCGATGGATG
>DASRYX010000434.1:0-3921 GCA_035686985.1 Planctomycetaceae bacterium
GTTGAAGTTGAACGACTTGGCCTTCTCCAGCCAGTAAGGCGACCCGGTTTCCGGACTGAAGTGCCACTTCACGGTTTCGCGGGTGTGAGCATCGAGCGCGGCACGAGCCTGGACAGCACGTTCTTGAAGCGTCGGCACGGGGCGATCTTTCGTGGAAGAAGTTGGACGGCGGGGTGCAGGCGGTTAATTGATGATAGTCGGCGGGGCAGGCACCGGCAACTTGACGAGGAATCCGGAACGACAGTGCAAAGTGGCCAGTGAAAAATGCAAAGTGCAAAGTTCAGAAAGACTGCCGCCTCTCTTTCACTTTGCACTTTTCATTTTGCATTCCTCACTTTGCACTGCATTCGTGGACAGACCGTTACAGGTCCGCGGTCGCCGGTACGATGTACGGAGCCCGGTATTCGCGCGTCAGTTGCTTGTTCGCTTCTTCCGCCATTGGTCCGCGGAAGGTTTCCTCGCCGGCGAGGGTCAACTTCGGCCCGAGCGTGATCTTCGTCGTCGCCGGGTCGACCTTGTTGTCGGTGAGATGCTGCAGGAAGCGATCGAGCGTCGAGCTCGCTTCGGCATCGTCCTTCAGCGCCGCGCCGAGATCCGAGGCCGACATCGCCTTGCCGAGCCGGTAGGAAATGTTTCCGACATGGCAGAGCGCGCTCGACAGGTGACCTTCGAGGATTTCGCCGTTGAGGTCTTCATGATTCCGGCTGCGGACCGCCTTGACGAAGTTCGCGAAGTGGTTGTCATCGCCACCGCCAGCGAACGTCTGCTTCTTTTCGCCGTTCTTGTCGAAGACCGTTCCGCCGTTGTAGCTCGGGGAGACGAGATAGCCGTCGGAACCTTCGAAGATCACGCCGACTTTCGCGTCCTTGAACGCATCCGTCTTCAGACCGCGGACTTCGAAGACTAGCCGCTTGCCCGAGCGGTATTGGTGGATGCAGACCTGCGTGTTGGCGGTTTCGCCGGCGTCTTCATAGCCGAACCGACCGCCGTAGCTTTGCACGGTGTCGCCGAGGTCCATCTCACCGAGCCCCCAGCGGGCGATATCCATCTGGTGGATGCCTTGGTTGCCGAGGTCGCCGTTGCCATAGGCCCATTGCCAGTGCCAGTCGTAGTGGAACTTCGGCCGGGTGACGGTCTCCATCGGCGCGGGACCAGCCCACATGTCGTAGTTCACGCTGGCGGGAACGTCGTAGTTGCCCTTCGGGCCGATCGACGGTCGCGGCTTGTAGCACAGTCCGCGAGCCAGTTTCACTTCGCCAATCTTGCCCGACTTGATGAAGTCGATTGCTTCCCGCATGCCCGGATTGGACCGGCTCTGTGTGCCGCACTGCACCATCTTCTTGTACTTGCGGGCGGCTTCGACCAGGCGGCGACCTTCGCTGACGTTGTGGCTCACCGGCTTTTCGACATAGACGTCTTTCCCCGCTTGAATCGCCCAGATGGCGGCGAGGGCGTGCCAATGGTTCGGCGTCGCGATGCTGGCGATGTCGATCGACTTGTCGTCGAAGGCCTTGCGCATGTCGATGTAAACTTTCGGCTTGTAACCGAAGTTCTTTTCGATGTCTTCCGCCCGCTTGTTGCCGACGGCTTCGTCAACATCGACAATCGCCGCGATCTCGCAGTCCTTCCGCTTGCCGAAGCCGCTGATGTGAGACGTACCACGCCCATTCACGCCGACCACGGCGACGCGCAGCTTTTCGTTCGGGCTGGACGATTCTTCCTGGGCCGTGCTCGTGGAAGCCGCCGAGGTGGCCAGGGCCGCCGTCGCCGCCGCGAACATTGAGTTTTCCAGGAATTCACGACGTGACTGGTTGGACATGGCAGCGACCTTTAGGCAGCACAGGTGTGGAAGCTTCACAGGAGCGACGCGGCGAAGTTCCGTTCGCGACGATCGTTTCAACAGTTTACGGTCCGTTTCCATCAACCTGCAAGCATGCGAACGGATGCAGCTACGTAGAGCACTGCGTCGGATCTCAAGGCTTGCCAGATCGGGTTCCCGCGACCATTATCATCCGTTGATATGAGTTTATCAGCCGCCGCCTTGGGAGTTTGTCGTATGTCCGACTCAACATCGCTCAGCCGCCGTAGTTTGCTGACCGCTGGCGCCGTGGCCGGCGCGGCCGCTCTTCTGCCGACGACCGCGACCGCCGCTGAATCCGCACCGATCATTACGCCGCCGACCGGCAAAAAGATCCTGCTCTCATGCAAACTGGGCATGATCGCGAAGAAAGCCGACGGCAAGGATTTGACGCTGGTCGAACGGCTCAAAATGGCGAAAGACGCTGGGTTTGATGGCGTCGATTTCGACGAAGCCGGCAGCTTCACGCCGGAGCAGGCCCGCGATGCCGTGCGGGAGTCCGGCGTGTTTGTCCACAACGCAATCAACCACGCGCACTGGAATCAGCGGCTCACCAGCGCGAACGAGACCGAGCGGACGACCGGCCGCAACAACATTGCGCATTGCCTGCGGGTGTCCCATGCGGCGGGAGGCAGCGGCGTCCTGATCGTCATCGGCAAAGGGGACGACGGCAGCGAAGCCGAGATCGAAGAGCGGGCCCGCAAGGAAATCAAGCAGCTCATCCCGCTCGCGGCGTCGCTCGGCCAGATGATTCTCTTTGAGAACGTCTGGAACAAGATGCATTACGACTACGACAAACCGCCGGAGCAGACGGCGGAACGGTTCATCAAGTTCGTGGACAGCTTCAACAGTCCGTGGATTGGCATGTACTACGACATCGGCAACCACTGGAAGTACGGCCAGCCGCGCGAGTGGCTCCGCGCGTTCGGCCACCGGGCGGTGAAGCTCGATGTGAAGGGATTCAGCCGCGCTAACAACAAGTTCGTCGACATCACCTCCGAAGAAGATGACCTGCCGTGGGGTGAAGTGCAGAAAGGCCTCGACGAAATCGGCTTCACTGGCTGGACCACCGCAGAAGTCCGCGGCGGCGACGTGGAACGGCTCACCACGGTCCGCAAGCAGATGGAGAAAGCGTTCGGGCTGACCTGATGTCCCGACGTTTCCTTACGGCGTCCATCGTTTTCGTGTTGTGCTGCTTCTTTTGCGTTCCGATGGGCTTCCTGTTTTACGGAGTCGGATCCGGGGCTGTCGGCGGAATGCTGGTCATCGGATGTTTGATTCTGATCCAATTGCCGGCTTTTCTTCTCTTTAAGAAACTTGGATGGATACCCTCACGGCATCATGCAGAACGACGAGACCCTTAAAGAGTGATCCCGCCGTAATCGTTTAGCCGGGACCCGAAGGGAAGCGCTGATCTCAATAAAGCACAAGCGCTCCCCTGGCGGGTCGCGGCTAAACAGCATCGCGACGTGACAATTTCCGGCCGGTCTGATATCACTGTGGTTTCGCGATTTGTCACTCCACGGGCGAGGTCGGTGCGGTCACATGGAAGTCGGGATTGTCGGGTTGCCCAACGTGGGCAAGAGCACGCTCTTCAATGCGCTCACGTCGTCGAAATCGGCGCAGAGTGCGAATTATCCGTTCTGCACCATCGAGCCGAACGAGGGAATCGTCGCGATTCCCGATGACCGCCTGCGGCGGATCAGCCAGTACATTGTGCCGAAAAAACTCGTGCCGACCGCCCTCAAGCTCGTCGACATCGCCGGCATCGTCAAAGGGGCGAGTGAAGGACAGGGGCTCGGCAACAAGTTCCTCAGCCACATCCGCGAAGTCGACGCCATTCTGCAGGTCGTTCGCTGCTTTGATGACCCGGACGTGATTCACGTTTCGGGAAAGGTCGACCCGGTATCGGACATCGAGACCATCGAAATCGAGCTGATGCTCGCCGACATGCAGACGCTCGACAATTCCCATTCCAAAGCGGAACGCGCGGCCAAGAGTGGCGATAAAGAAGCGAAACTGCGCGTGGACGTGATCAAGAAGTGCCTGGCACATTTGCAGAC
>DASRYX010000435.1:0-4753 GCA_035686985.1 Planctomycetaceae bacterium
TCGCTCCGCGTCGTTGCGGATGCGTTGCCCGAGGGTTCCAAGGCCTTCGAAAAGCTGCCGCAGAGTGACGCTTTCCTCGAGAGCGAAAACCTTTACAAGGAAGCGTTGCGACCGCAGTTGCAGTTCTCCACGAAGCGCGGCTGGGTGAATGATCCCAACGGTCTCGTGTTCTATCGCGGCGAATATCACCTGTTCTACCAGCACAATCCGTATGGCTGGAACTGGGGCAACATGCACTGGGGTCACGCGACGAGTCGTGACCTGATTCACTGGCAGGAACACGGTGAGGCACTCTATCCCGACGACATGGGGCCGATGTTCAGCGGCAGTGCGATCGTCGATTGGAAGAATCACAGCGGCCTCGGCAAGGACGGCGAGCCGCCGATGCTGCTCTTCTACACGGCGGCGGGGAACCCCACGACGCAGTGTCTCGCGTATAGCCACGACGGCCGCACCTTCACGAAGTACGCCGGCAATCCGATCATTAAGCAGGTGACGCCCGGGAATCGCGATCCGAAAGTGATCTGGCACGAGCCTTCACAGAACTGGGTGCTGACGCTGTACGTCGAAGTCCCCCGCGCCAAACAGGACAGCGATGCTCCGAACACTCCGAAGACCGAACATGTGATTCAGTTCTTCACATCGAAGAACCTCAAGGACTGGACGTTCCGCAGCCAGACGCCGGGACTGTTCGAGTGCCCAGACTTTTTTGCACTCCCGGTCGATGGCGACAAGACAAAAGAAAAATGGGCGCTGACAGGGGCCAGCAGCGAATACTTCGTCGGCAGCTTCGACGGCGAAAAGTTCACGCCCGAGACGCAGAAGCTGCCGGGGCATCGCGGGCGAGGATTTTATGCCGCGCAGACTTACAGCGATGCTCCCGATGGCCGCCGAATTCAAATCGGCTGGGGCCAGGCCCCGTCGCCGAAGATGCCGTTCAACCAGCTGCAGACGATTCCTTGCGAACTGAAGTTGAAAGCGATGGCCCACGGACCGCAGCTGCAGTGGCATCCGGTGAAGGAGTTTGAATCGTTGCGTACCGGAAAACCGATCACCGGGAAGGATATCACGCTGAAAAGCGGTGATGACAATCCGTTACGCGATCTGAAAGGCGAACTGCTTGAGATTGAGGTGACGTTCCAACCGGCGAAGGACAGCCAGACCGTGATCCGGGTCCGCGGCATCGACATTGTTTATGATGCGGCCAAGCAGGAAGTCGTCCTCGGCAATCACCGCGCCGCCGCCCCGTTGCAGAACGGGGAACAACAACTCCGAATCGTGGTCGACCGCACGCTGCTCACGATCTGGGCCAGCGACGGACTGACTTACATCCCCTGGCCGGTGATTCCCGCGGCGACCGAACTCGGTGTGTCCATCACGGTGCAGGGCGGCCCGGTCGTCGTAAAAGAACTCGAAGGACATCAGCTGCGTTCGATCTGGGACCAACCGCAGAAATAACGATGGGAAGCGAGGCACCAATGTTCGATCGATGGAAAGCGTTCGGTCTCGTCGTACTTCTGCTGGGGTCTGTCGCCAGCGCTGCGGAGCCAGTACAGACTCTGGAACAGGACGCGAAGCAGCTCGAAGGCCAGTGGGCGATCCGCGAGCGCCGTCACGAATGGATCATCAACCTCGATCCGAACAAATCGGTGCAGATTGCGATCTCGTGGAGCGAACGCGGCGGAACCTGGGCGGCGACCGGGTTCAGCTGGTCGGTGAAGGAAAACGATCGGGGCCGTTACATCGAACTGGAAGAGGCCACCGCCAGGGCGAGTGATCTGCCGCGGGAACTCCCCTACGAACTGGTCGATGGCAAGCTGGTGCTGAAAGTCCCGGACGGCCCGCTCAAAGGGAATCACACGTTCCAGCGTGACACCGGCCGGCCGCAAGGGGAGCGCTGGTGGATGACGCTCGGCATCGGGGCGGTGATCGGCGTGATTGTCGTTCTGCTCGTGTTCCGCTCGCCGAAACCCGCGAACCCCAGCGGACAATCGGACGCGGGCGACCTCCCGCCTTCGCCCAGCACAACGTGATCATTTGCGACGACCGGGAGCGCATTCAATCACAGTGAGTTCGCCGCAATCAATCCAGACTAGATGGCACGCGCCGCAGGTGTCGATCACCTGACATCCCGGACCGGCGTAAATGTGCGTTTCCATGACGCGCTCGCACGCCGGGCAATTGGCGACTTCGTGCAGTTGGGCGCGATCAACCGGTTGCGGCGGGGGTTCCGCCCCCTGGAAGCTGGCGCGACGCTGTTGAACGACCGCGCCGAACACGGCGTTCGAGCACAGCACACCGTGACACTCCGGGCAGGCCGCCGCGGGGTTCCCATCGATCGTCACGCGTACGAGCGGGCACTCACAACGCGGACAGTCGGCTTCCTGCAGTTCTTCGGTCCAGAGAATCCGATCCGAGCCACGTGCTTCGGCGCCGACGAGTTCGGTCGATCCACAGTACGCGCACCGCACACGGTCGGCAAATGGCCGCAAGTCCAGCGGCGATCCACACTTCGAGCAGTTCACGGCCTTGTCTCCCACCGGACAGCGTTGTCCGGCTAGAGAAACCATAGCTCACTGTCGGTCAGGTGTGCCTGATTTCCCTGGTTTGATGGCGATGTCGAAAGAAGTCAGGCAGAGCCTGACCTACGGGAGGTCAGGCCGACTTCGTGGGGATGGCGCGGTACAGTCGCAAGGCACCGAGCAGCACGACCAGAGCCGTCAGTGCGATGCCGAGGATGATGCCGATCGCGACGGGGTCACTGAAAAAGAGCCGCGTGTGGTCCCAGATTCGTGACCAGGCAAACAGGACGATGATTGCCGCCGCCGCCAGGCACGGTCCGTACGGCATGTAGGTCCGTCCGAAGCCGACGTAGCCGATGAGCGCGATCAGCAAGCCGGTGAGCGGTGCGACCGCAAAGGTTGCCAGCACGGCTTGCCAGCCGATGACGCTGCCAATCATGGCCATCAGCGTCACATCGCCGAAGCCCATCGCTTCCTGACCCAGGAGGCGGCTGCTGACCGAACGGACCACGGCGGTGAACACGCCCCCGGTGAGCAACCCCGCGCCGCTCCATGCCACCGCATGCAGAATCCGGTTTTGATGGTACCACTCGGGGATGTACGGTCCCGAAATGCCGGGGATCGCTTCGCGCCAGTCGACCCATAGATGGGCGATCTGTGCATCGGCGATCCAGGCCGCTCCAGCCAATCCCCAGATCATGCCGGGAAAAGTGATCTGGTCGGGCAGGAGGTAACAATCGAGGTCGATGGCCGTTCCCAGCACGAGGAACAGAACGAGTCCACAATGAAAGACCGTGCGGAGCGGGACGCTCGCGGAGTCGGGCCGAACTTCAGGAGTGGCGAGGCATCCCCCGACGATCTCCGCATACGCCAATGCTAACATGAGCGCTACGGCACTCACGGTGACAATCAGCGGCCGCAAGCGGCGTGTCCGGAGAAGCGTGGGTGGAAGCTGCAGCGCGGGCCGTTCGCAATCAATCAGCCATTCGAGCGCCCATGCGGCGGCGGCACTGATCACAAGAGCGAGCACACCGCCGATGATCCACGACACAATTCATTCCCGGCGGCGAACTGAAAAAGACTGATAAGGAAGGTGTCCTTTATCTTACTTCACGCCCCGGGTGTTCAACACTGAGCGAGTTGACTAAACCGTTGTAGCGAAATGCTACAGGAAGAGGGCGAGCAAGAGGTTCCATCACTCGCTGGGTGACGGAAACTCGCCGTTTTCGGCAGATTTCCAGCGCAAAAGCGAAATCGCTGTTGTGGCACGCGGTTTCCTATACACAGATCTGTCGGACGCAGGCCGGGTCCGATGGTTCATTCCACGCGTGCTCAAGGGCCCTTTGTCATCATTCGGTCTATCACTCCCTGGCGCGTGGTTGCCTCCCGTCCCGCAGGTTCCCCCCTGCGGGACATTTTCGTTTCCGGAGGCGAGGCCGTTCACGCACTCGCGCGGAGATTGCCATCGCTGTCGCGCGGGGAACTCGACAGCACGGGCTGATCGAGCGAACCCATGTTCGGCTGACACAGCATCGGCTGAAACGCCGGTTCCTGATCGCCACTGGGCATGTTCTTCGGCCAGAAGACGACGAGCTGAATTACGGCTAGCAATCGCAGCAACGTCGAAGCGGCATACACCCGGTGATACGCTTCCGCTGACACCGCGCCGGTTTGCAGGATCACCGCTCCGATCGCCGAGCCGACGAGAATCGCCCCGGAATTCGCCACGTTATACAACGTCAGAACACTGGTCCGTTCCCGTTCGGAAATCGTCTCGAAGAACAACAGGACGAGCGCGAGTTCATACGCCCCCCACGCGGCTCCGGCAACGAGCTGCAGCGCGAGCAGCCAGCCATAATTCGAGCTGACATTCCAGCCCCCGGCGAGAGGGATCAAACCGATCGCCCCGACCCACAATAACCGCTGAGCCCCAAACTGATGCGCGAACTTTCCCCACAAAGGAAGGACCAGGAACTTCGCGACGAAAGACGCCCCGAGCAGCGCGGCGTACTCCGAATACGAAAACTGAAGCACTTTCAGAATGTACGGATTGAAGAACGGCCCGGCGACGAACACGCCGCACTGCATCGCCACTGCGAAGAGTAACAACCGCCCGGTTGTTCCGGTTGAAGCTCGACTCCACGTCTCGCGCCACGACAACCAGCGTAACCCCGCGGGGATCGGTGCGGGTTCACTTTGAGTCACCAGGCACAGCGTCGATAAACCCCGAC